>NZ_JBHYJI010000008.1:0-30584 GCF_042740435.1 Streptomyces sp. NPDC059002
GGTCGGCGCGAGCCTGACCTCCGGAGCGGTCATCTGCGAGATCAAGGACTGACCCGCGCTGAACCACTCGCCGGGGCCGGGCTGGATCATCCAGCCCGGCCCCGGCGGCGTATCAAGCCCGTCCGGCGCTTGAGGACGAACTCGGCGGAGCCGGTGATCGGCGCCGGCCCCGGAGCGGAGCGCCATGCAACCGTCCCCGACCCCACCGCGTCCTACCCCCACGTAGAGCCGAAGACCACGGGGGGACTTCAGTGACACGCACGGGGGACGTACTCTGCCTGCCGCTCGCCGCAGGCGCCATCGCGAGCTCCGCCTGGTACGCGGCGAACGCCGCACCGGGCGACCGCTACGAAGCGGGACTGATCCTGGGCCTGGCCACGGCCCTCACCGTGGCCCTGCTGCGCCGCTTCACCACCCTGCCGCTGGGCAGGCGCCGCCCTTACACCTTCGCCCTGCCGCTGCCCGCGCCCGACTGGCGCGCGCCGCTGCCGGATCCACGGGGCGATCCCGAAGCGCTGCGTGCGCACGCCGAGGAGCGTGCCGCACTCCTGAGCGACGCGTCGGCACTCGGCGGCAGCCTGCGCGACACCTGCTCGCTCACCCCGCCGCTGCGCACGGAGCTGATGTCGTTCGCGACGACCGCGTCGATCCAGGCGAGCAACTCGGTGATCCCGCCGGTCTTCGAGGGACCGCAGAGCCCCGACCCGGCGTACGACGCGGCGCACGCCCTCGGCGAGCTGGTCGCGGTCGTCGAGTTCAGCCGCATCGGGATGCGGGCCCTGGAGGCGCTGGTGACGGAGCGGCCGCTGCGGCCCGACCCGCCCTGCTACTTCAACCCGCTGCACACGCGCGGGCACGCGCGCGTGGCGCCGCCGGTCGTCCTGGAGGGCGCCGTGGAAGTGGCCGCCTGCGACGCCTGCGCACGGGAGCCCGCTCCGCTCCTGGTGCCTTCGGCGGCAGGCCCCGTGCCGTACTACGAGAGCGACGCCGTGGATGTGCGCTGGCGGCTGCTCGGCTACGGCGCGGTGGTGCCGGACAACGGGGCGACGATGATCGCCACGGCGCGCGACGGCATCCGGCCGGGCGCCAAGAGGCAGCGGACGAAGGTGAGTTGACGATGATCATGGGGGATGTGGCCGCGGGCGTACTGAGCGGACTCGTCGTGGGAACCGGTGTCACCTACCCGCTGGTGCTCTGGCTGGCACGGAACCTGCGCGGCGGCACCCTGCCGCCACACCGCCGCGAGCGCAGGGCCCGCACGGAGCTGAACGCGTTCTTCGGCCACCGGGCGTCCTGACCGGGGCGCCGATCGGCCCGGCCGAGCAGTGGCATCCTTGAGGGACGCGTACGTTCACGAAGGGTGCGGCGATGACGACCGGCACGGGACAGCAGGCGAGAGCGCCGCAGGAGTCCGCGCGCGCCATGCGGGCCGACGCGCGCCGCAACTACGAGCGGCTGCTCGCCGAGGCGCGCACCGCCTTCGCCGAGCACGGCACGGGGGCGTCCCTGGAGGACGTGGCGCGCCGGGCGGGCGTCGGCATCGGCACGCTCTACCGGCACTTCCCGAACCGGCACGCGCTGATGAGCGCGGTCTGGGAGGACGCGGTCAGCGATCTGCTCGCGCGCTCGCACGCACTGCTCGACGACCCGCAGCCGTGCTCCGCGCTGGTGGCCTGGCTGCGTGCCATCGTCACTCATGCGGGTGAGTATCGCGGCCTGTCGAGCGCGCTCATGTCGGCGTCGCACGACGACAGTTCGGCCCTCGCGCGGTGCAGCAAGCCGATGCGCGAGGCGGGCTCGACGCTGCTCGCCCGCGCGCAGGAGGCGGGGGCCGTGCGGCCCGACGTCTCCATCTCCGACCTGCTCCAGCTGACCAACGCGATCTCGCTGGCGGCCGAAGAGACCCCGGACGACCCGGAGTTGGCCGACCGCCTGCTGATGCTGACCCTGCGGGGGCTGAAGGCGGACGGGCAGGCGACGGCGTAGCACCCGCCGTCCCGCACGGCGGCATCACTCACCGTCGCGACCGCCCGCGCCCCGCGCCCGCCCCCGGCAGCTCCCGCCCGGAGGGTCAGCGGCGACGCAGGTCGGCGACCCGCGCGGACCGCTCACCGGGCGGCTGCTCCCCGAGAAGCGCACTGCGCAACTGCTGGCCAGGGCCCGCCCCGTGATTGCGACGCTGACCCGGAAGGGGCACGTCCCGGCGCGGCTGGCGCCCCGCCGGGACGGAATCGGCACCGGGCCCTGCGTTAGGGCTTGCGGCGGATCCGCCCGCCACCGCGATCTGCACGCCCTGGTCCGCCAGGGCCTGCAGTTCCGTGGCCGCCCGGTCGTCGTGCGCCGGCGGCTCGTCCGTGACCAGGCGCGTGATGACGTCCGTCGGCACCGTCTGGAACATCGTGTCGGTACCGAGCTTGGTGTGGTCGGCGAGGACCACGACCTCGGCCGCCGCCTGGACCAGGGCGCGGTCCACGCTCGCGGAGAGCATGTTGGACGTGGAGAGGCCGCGCTCGGCGGTCAGACCACTGCCCGAGAGGAAGGCCCTGGAGACCCGCAGCCCCTGGAGGGACTGCTCGGCCCCGCTGCCCACGAGCGCGTAGTTGGAGCCGCGCAGGGTGCCGCCGGTCATGACGACTTCGACCCGGTTGGCATGCGCCAACGCCTGTGCCACCAGCAGGGAGTTGGTGACGACGGTCAGACCGGGCACCCGCGCGAGCCGTCGGGCCAGCTCCTGCGTGGTCGTACCCGCCCCGACGACGATGGCTTCGCCCTCTTCGACGAGACCCGCCGCGAGATCGGCGATGGCCGTCTTCTCGGCGGTCGCGAGATGTGATTTCTGCGGAAAGCCGGACTCCCGCGTGAATCCGCCCGGCAATACCGCACCGCCATGTCGGCGGTCGAGGAGTCCTTCTGCCTCCAGCGCGCGCACGTCCCGCCGTACGGTCACTTCGGAGGTCTGGACGACGCGGGCGAGCTCACGGAGCGATACCGCTCCGTTGGCCCGCACCATTTCGAGGATCAATTGGCGACGTTCTGCAGCGAACACGAAACTGACAGTAACCCCAACGACCGTCTGCTTTCAGCAGTTTGCGCCGAATTACAGAAGTTGTTCGCACGGCAGGGCGGGAAGTGGTATAGGTGCCTACTCACTCCGCCTATGCCCCACGAATGGGCGACAACAGTGCGTGACCTGCGAAGAGTTGATTCAGGCCGCCGTTCGGATCAGCTCTCGCCGGCCGTCTTCCGGGTGTGAAGTTGACGCGCCACCTCGGCGATCGACCCCGAAAGCGATGGGTACACGGTGAACGCATTCGCGATCTGCTCGACCGTCAGATTGTTGTCGACCGCGATCGAGATGGGATGGATCAGTTCCGAAGCGCGCGGCGCGACGACCACTCCGCCGACCACGATGCCCGTACCCGGACGGCAGAAGATCTTGACGAAGCCGTCGCGGATGCCCTGCATCTTCGCGCGCGGGTTGCGCAGGAGCGGCAGCTTCACCACGCGCGCGTCGATCTTGCCCGCGTCGACGTCGGCCTGGCTGTAGCCGACGGTCGCGATCTCCGGGTCGGTGAAGACGTTCGACGAGACGGTCTTCAGGTTCAGCGGCGTCACCGCGTCGCCCAGGAAGTGGTACATCGCGATGCGCCCCTGCATGGCGGCGACGGAGGCCAGCGCGAAGATCCCGGTCACGTCACCGGCGGCGTACACACCGGGGGCGGACGTGCGCGACACCTTGTCGGTCCAGATGTGCCCCGAGTCCTTCAGCCGGACCCCGGCCTCCTCCAGACCCATGCCGCTGCTGTTCGGGATGGCGCCGACCGCCATCAGGCAGTGCGTGCCGGAGATGACGCGCCCGTCGGCGAGCGTGACCTCGACCCGGTCGCCCACCCGCTTGGCGGAGGCGGCGCGCGAACGGGACATGACGTTCATGCCGCGCCGCCGGAAGACGTCCTCCAGGACGGCGGCGGCGTCCGGGTCCTCGCCGGGCAGCACGCGGTCACGGCTGGACACGAGGGTCACGTTCGACCCGAGGGCCTGGTAGGCACCGGCGAACTCGGCACCCGTCACACCGGAACCCACCACGATGAGCTCCTCGGGCAGCTCATCCAGGTCGTACACCTGCGTCCAGTTCAGGATCCGCTCGCCGTCGGGCTGCGCGTCGGGCACCTCACGCGGGTGGCCGCCGGTCGCGATCAGCACGGCGTCGGCGACGAGGGTCTCCTCGCTGCCGTCGGCGGCGCGCACCACGACCTTCCGCGACCCGTCGATGTCCTGCTGGCCCTCGAGACGGCCGCGGCCGCGCAGCACGCGCGCGCCCGCACGCGTGACGGACGCGGTGATGTCGTGGGACTGCGCGAGCGCGAGGCGCTTCACACGGCGGTTGACCTTGCCGAGGTCCACGCCGACCACGCGCGCGGGGGTGTCGATGTGCGGAGTGTCGTCCGCGACGATGATCCCCAGCTCCTCGTACGAAGAGTCGAAGGTGGTCATCACCTCGGCCGTCGCGATCAGAGTCTTCGACGGAACGCAGTCGGTGAGCACCGACGCCCCGCCCAGACCGTCGCAGTCGACGACGGTCACCTCCGCGCCGAGCTGGGCCGCCACGAGGGCCGCCTCGTATCCGCCGGGTCCGCCGCCAATGATCACGATCCGAGTCACGTAACTCATTGTCCCGCACGCTTCAAGCAGCTTCGCCCCGGGGCCCTCCGTCCGTGGCGCCGCCCCCTCTGTTACGGGAGAGGCCCAGGTCTCGCTGTCGTACCCTCGACCACATGTCGCTCTACGCCGCGTACGCCGGCAATCTGGATCCGCGGCTCATGTCACGCCGCGCCCCGCACTCACCGCTGCGCGCGACCGGCTGGCTGAACGGCTGGCGGCTCACCTTCGGCGGGGAGCACATGGGTTGGGAGGGCGCGCTGGCGACGATCGTCGAGGCGCCGCGCTCCCAGGTCTTCGTCACGCTCTACGACATCGCCCCCATGGACGAGGACTCCATGGACCGCTGGGAAGGCGTGGGCCTGGACATCTACCGCCGCATGCGGGTCCGCGTGCACACCCTGGAGGGCGAGGAGCCGGCGTGGGTGTACGTCCTGAACGGGTACGAGGGGGGACTGCCGTCCGCGCGGTACCTGGGGGAACTCGCCGACGCGGCGGAGTCGGCGGGGGCGCCGCACGACTACGTGATGGAACTCAGGAAGCGCCCCTGCTAGCCGGGAGCTCCGGCTGCCGTCCTCCCACCGCTCCGCGTCGGGGTTCCCACTGCCCGCCCAAACCCCGCGACGCACGTCACCCCCCTCACCCCCTCCCCCTCGTCGGAAACGACAAGACAACGATCGCAATCCCGTAAGCATCGTCATCTACGCGCGTAGGCCGTGACCGGCTACCCTCATCGGCGTGAACGCTTCAGTTATTCCGGACGACATCCAGGGCGACCCCTACGCCGCCGCCGACGCCGCCGCCGCGCGCCTGCGCGAGCTGACGGGCGCCGAGACCCACGACGTCGCCCTCGTGATGGGCTCCGGCTGGGCACCGGCCGTCGACGCGCTCGGCGCCCCCGAGGCCGAGTTCCCCGTCACCGAGCTGCCCGGCTTCCCGCCGCCGGCCGTCGAGGGCCACGGCGGACGCATCCGCTCCTTCAAGGTCGGCGACAAGCGCACGCTGGTCTTCCTGGGCCGCACCCACTACTACGAAGGCCGTGGCGTCGCCGCCGTCGCGCACGGCGTCCGCACCGCCGTGGCCGCGGGCTGCAAGACCATCGTGCTGACCAACGGCTGCGGCGGCCTCCGCGAGGGCATGCGCCCCGGCCAGCCGGTGCTGATCAGCGACCACCTCAACCTCACCGCGACGTCCCCGATCGTCGGCGCGAACTTCGTCGACCTGACGGACCTGTACTCGCCGCGACTCCGGGCGCTCTGCAAGGAGGTCGACCCGACCCTCGAGGAAGGCGTCTACGCGCAGTTCCCCGGCCCGCACTACGAGACCCCGGCGGAGATCCGCATGGCCCGCACCATCGGTGCGGACCTGGTCGGCATGTCCACCGTCCTCGAGGCGATCGCCGCGCGCGAGGCGGGCGCGGAGGTGCTCGGCATCTCCCTCGTCACGAACCTCGCCGCGGGCATGACGGGTGAGCCCCTGAACCACGAGGAAGTCCTCCAGGCGGGCCGCGACAGCGCGACGCGCATGGGCGAACTCCTCGGCAAGGTGCTCGGCCGCCTCTGACGTTCCCTGGCGGGGGCGCCTCGGACGGCTGCCCCCGCCTGCCCCCGCCTGCGCCGGGCTCACGCCTCCGTCAGCGGCCCCCGGCACCGTGCGCTGTGCCCACCCTTCCCCAAGCTCTCGGCTTCGCTCGAGCAGGGGAGACCCCACTCGCCCAGCGGCACGACTGCCCACAGTGGGACGAACCCGCAGTCGCAAGCGCTCGCGAGGGGACGTGGGGGTATGTGCGCACGGAGCACCTTGACCCACGCTGACGGCAAACACTGACGGAGGCGTCAACCACGGGATAG
Organism: Streptomyces sp. NPDC059002; assembly: GCF_042740435.1. Classification (NCBI taxonomy): domain Bacteria; kingdom Bacillati; phylum Actinomycetota; class Actinomycetes; order Kitasatosporales; family Streptomycetaceae; genus Streptomyces; species Streptomyces sp. NPDC059002. Next base: position 6,510 of record NZ_JBHYJI010000008.1, read on the forward strand.
CGAGTACGCACATACCCCCGCGGCCCCGCCCCACAACAGACGCTCAGGCGAAGACCGACGACAGACGGACGAGAGGCTGACCAAGACCGTGCAGGACAACTCTGAACTCATCGCGCGCGCCAAGACGTGGCTCGCCGAGGACCCGGACCCCGAGACCCGCGAAGAGCTCGCCAAGCTCATCGACGCCGAGGACACCGCCGAGCTGACCGCACGTTTCGCCGGCACCCTCCAGTTCGGCACCGCCGGCCTCCGGGGCGAACTCGGCGCGGGCCCCATGCGCATGAACCGCTCCGTGGTCATCCGCGCCGCGGCGGGCCTCGCCGCGTACCTCAAGTCCAAGGGCCGGACGGACGGCCTCGTCGTGGTGGGCTACGACGCCCGCTACAAGTCGGAGGACTTCGCCCGCGACACCGCCGCCGTGATGACGGGCGCCGGCCTCCGCGCGGCCGTCCTCCCCCGCCCCCTCCCGACCCCCGTGCTCGCCTTCGCCATAAGGCACCTCGGCGCGGTCGCGGGCGTAGAGGTGACGGCCAGCCACAACCCCCCGCGCGACAACGGCTACAAGGTCTACCTCGGCGACGGCTCCCAGATCGTGCCGCCCGCCGACGCGGAGATCGCCGCCGAGATCGACGCGATCGCGAGCCTCGACGACGTGCCCCGCCCCGAGACCGGCTGGGAAACCCTCGCGGACGACGTCCTGGAGGCCTACCTGGCGCGTACGGACGCCGTCCTGGCCCCGGGCTCCCCCCGCACCGCCCGAGCCGTCTACACGGCGATGCACGGCGTCGGCAAGGACACCCTCCTCGCGGCGTTCGACCGCGCGGGCTTCCCCGCCCCGGTGCTCGTCGCCGAACAGGCCGAGCCGGACCCGGACTTCCCGACGGTCGCGTTCCCGAACCCGGAGGAGCCGGGCGCGATGGACCTGGCCTTCGCGACGGCGGCCCGCACCACCCCCGCCCCCGACCTGATCATCGCGAACGACCCGGACGCGGACCGCTGCGCCGCGGCCGTCAAGGACGGCGCGGACTGGCGGATGCTCAGGGGCGACGAGGTGGGCGCCCTGCTCGCGGCGCACCTCGTCAGCCGGGGCGCCCGCGGCACCTTCGCCGAGTCGATCGTCTCCTCGTCCCTGCTCGGCCGGATCGCGGAGAAGGCGGGACTCGCGTACGAGGAGACCCTGACCGGCTTCAAGTGGATCGCCCGCGTGGACGGCCTGCGGTACGGCTACGAAGAGGCGCTCGGCTACTGCGTGGACCCCGAGGGCGTACGCGACAAGGACGGCATCACGGCCGCGCTCCTGCTCACCGAGCTCGCGTCCGAGCTGAAGGAGCGGGGCCGCACGTTCCTGGACCTGCTCGACGACCTGGCGGTGGAGCACGGGCTGCACGCCACCGACCAGCTGTCGGTCCGCGTGGAGGACCTGTCCGTGATCGCGGACGCGATGCGCCGCCTGCGCGAGCAGCCGCCGACGGAGCTCGCGGGCCTGCCCGTGACGCGCGCGGAGGACCTGACGCGCGGCACGGCCACGCTCCCGCCGACGGACGGCCTGCGCTACACGCTCGACGGCGCGCGCGTCATCGTGCGCCCGAGCGGCACGGAGCCGAAGCTCAAGTGCTACCTGGAGGTGGTGGTCCCGGTGGCGGAGAAGCCGGAGCTGCCCGCGGCCCGCGCGAAGGCGGCGGAGCTGCTCGCGGCGATCAAGCGTGACCTCTCGGCGGCGGCGGGGATCTGACGGAACACCCCCAGCCGTAGCCACCCACCCGAGTGGTTCCACTACGGCAGCTGACGCAGTGATCCGGTGCGCTGCCGGTCCCCCAGGAAGGGTCGACCGGTAGCGCACGATCACGTTCCGGGAGCTGCCGCAGTGCCGTACGGACCGACCTCCTCGACCGCCGCCCCGTCCCGGGTCCCGGCATCCCGGCGCCCCCGCAACGCCGCCCACCCGCCCCCGGGCGTCCGCGACCGCGCGGCCCGCGCCCTGCGCCACGCCTCCCCCGCGCTCCTCGCGTACGCGGCCGTGCGCGCCCTGGGCCTGCTGGTGTTCGCCGCGTGGGCGCACCGCGAGCACCGCGGGGTCCGGCATCTCCTGATGGAGTCGTGGGACTGCGACTGGTATCTGAAGATCGCCGAGCACGGCTACGCGCACACGCTCGGCACCCACTTCGACGCGAACAACCTCGCGTTCTTCCCGCTGCTCCCCGCGCTGATCAGGGCGGGCGACGCGGTGGCGCCCGGCCTGCCGCGGGGCGCGGTCGGCCTGGGGATCGCGCTGGTCTGCTCGTTCCTCGCGGCGTGGGGGATCTTCGCGGTGGGCGACCGGCTGTACGGCCGCAGGGCGGGGGTCGTGCTCGCCGTGCTGTGGGGCAGCCTGCCGGTCGCGCTGGTGCAGTGGATGGGCTACACCGAGTCCCTCTTCACGGCGCTCACGGCGTGGTCGCTGTACGCGGTGCTCACCGGACGCTGGCTGTGGGCGGGCTCCCTGGCGGCGCTGGCGGGCCTCACGCGCCCCACGGGGGTGGCCCTCGCGGCGGCGGTGTCGGTGACGGCGCTGCTCTCCCTGCGCCGCGCCCCCTTCTCCGTGCGCACGCTCCTGGGCGCGTGCCTCGCGCCGCTGGGCTGGCTCGCGTACGTCGGGTGGGTGGGGCTCAGACTCGGCCGCTGGGACGGCTACTTCGCCGTACAGAAGCTGTGGCACAACGAGTGGGACGGCGGGGTCGAGACGCTCCGCCGGATGCACGCGCTGTTCGTGATCGAGCGGCCGCAGCTGTTCCTCGCGATGGTGACGGCGGTGCTGCTCGGCTCGGTGGTGCTCTACGCGCTCTCGGCGGCCGACCGCCAGCCGCTCCCGCTGCTGCTGTTCACCGGCCTGCTCCTGCTGATCGTGCTCGGCAGCAGCGGCGTCTACTTCCCGCGGGCCCGCTTCCTGCTGCCCGGCTTCCCGCTGCTGCTGCCGCTCGCGCTGGCACTGGCGCGCGCGAGGACGCATGTGATGGTGACGCTCCTCGCCGCGGCGGCACTCGGCTCCGCGGCGTTCGGCGGCCACATGCTCCTGGCCTGGCTGGGCCCTCCGTAGAAGAGCCCGGAACCACCTGAGCCCTCCGTAGAAGAGCCCGGGACCTCAGGTCACCGCGAGCAGCACCGCGAGCAGCACGGCCCCCGCGAGGCACGGCGCGATGATCTCGTACGCCCAGCGCACCACCGGCTCGCCCTGCGCGGTCTCGGCGTCGGCCTGCCGCTCGGCGAGTTCGCGGAGCTCGTCCATGGACTGGTCGCCGGTGGAGCGTGCGGGCGGCGCGGTCGGGTCGAGGAAGGGGCGGCCGCCCGTCGGGTCGCCGGACGCGGCGGCCTGCGACTGCCTGCGCGCCGCCTTCTTGCGGCCGCGCAGCGAGACGGGGATCGCCCACATCTGGTACTTGGTGCCGCCGTTGGTGAGGACCTCGTTCGAGTACCCGGAGCGGAGCGTGGCGACGGACGCCCACGGCAGCGTGATGCTCCGGAAGGGGTTGCGGATGCGCAGCCGGTCGTCGTTGGCGTAGACGGCGGGCCGCACCGTGTACGCGACGACCAGCGGCACCGCGAGCAGCAGTCCGGCGAGCGCGAGCCACGGGGTGCGGCCCTCGCCGCGGATGACGGCGTCGATGCCGAGCCAGGCGCCCAGGGCGAGCAGCAGGACGCCGCCGGCGATACCGGCCGGGGACCGGAAGGTGCGGTCCTGGTACGCGGGCTCCGCCACGGGGTTCTGAGGGTCGCTCATACCCTGATTCTGCCTGAAGCCCCGCCCGGGGCCCCGGCCCCCACCCCTGTACAGCAGCTACGCGCGTAGATATGCTCCCCTCGTGACCATGCCCACTGCATTCGCTGACGTGACCGCGTCCGACAGCACGCTCCGCCGCTTCCTTCACGGGCTGCCCGGCGTCGACGCGGTCGGCCTGGAGGCGCGTGCCGCCTCGCTCGGTACCCGTTCGATCAAGACCACGGCCAAGGCGTACGCCATCGACCTGGCCATCTCGATGATCGACCTGACGACGCTGGAGGGCGCCGACACCCCGGGCAAGGTCCGGGCGCTCGGCGCGAAGGCCGTCAACCCGGACCCGACCGACCGCACGACTCCGCGCACCGCGGCCGTCTGCGTCTATCCGGACATGGTCGCCACCGCCAAGGAGGCCGTCGCGGGCAGCGGCGTCAAGGTCGCCTCCGTCGCGACCGCGTTCCCCGCGGGCCGCGCCGCCCTCGACGTGAAGCTCGGTGACGTGCGCGAGGCCGTGGCCGCCGGTGCCGACGAGATCGACATGGTCATCGACCGGGGCGCGTTCCTCTCCGGCGACTACATGACGGTGTTCGAGCAGATCCGCGCCGTGAAGGAGGCCTGCGGGACGGCCCGCCTGAAGGTCATCTTCGAGACCGGCGAACTCTCGACGTACGACAACATCAAGCGCGCCAGCTGGATCGGCATGATCGCGGGCGCCGACTTCATCAAGACGTCGACCGGCAAGGTCGGGGTCAACGCCACCCCAGCCAACACGCTCCTGATGCTGGAGGCGGTCCGCGACTTCCGCGCGCAGACCGGGGTACAGATCGGGGTGAAGCCGGCGGGCGGCATCCGCTCGACCAAGGACGCGGTGAAGTTCCTCGTCCTGGTGAACGAGACCGCGGGGCCCGACTGGCTGGACAACCACTGGTTCCGCTTCGGCGCCTCGTCGCTCCTCAACGACCTGCTGATGCAGCGCCAGAAGCTGGCCACCGGCCGCTACTCCGGCCCCGACTACGTCACGGTGGACTGACCCATGACTTTCGAGTACGCACCCGCGCCCGAGTCCCGCTCGGTCGTCGACATCGCCCCGTCGTACGGCCTGTTCATCGACGGCGAGTTCACTGAGGCCGCCGACGGCAAGGTCTTCAAGACGGTCTCCCCGTCCTCCGAAGAGGTCCTCTCCGAAGTCGCGCAGGCCTCCTCCGAAGACGTCGACCGCGCGGTGAAGGCCGCCCGCAAGGCGTTCGAGAAGTGGTCGGCCCTGCCGGGCGCCGAGCGCGCCAAGTACCTCTTCCGGATCGCCCGGATCATCCAGGAGCGCAGCCGCGAACTGGCCGTCCTGGAGACCCTCGACAACGGAAAGCCCATCAAGGAGACGCGCGACGCCGACCTCCCCCTGGTCGCCGCGCACTTCTTCTACTACGCGGGCTGGGCCGACAAGCTCGACCACGCGGGGTACGGCCCCAACCCGGCGCCGCTGGGCGTCGCGGGCCAGGTCATCCCCTGGAACTTCCCGCTCCTGATGCTGGCCTGGAAGATCGCCCCGGCGCTCGCGACGGGCAACACGGTCGTCCTGAAGCCCGCCGAGACCACTCCCCTGAGCGCCCTGTTCTTCGCGGACATCTGCCGCCAGGCGGGCCTGCCCAAGGGCGTCGTCAACATCCTTCCCGGGTACGGCGACGCGGGCGCGGCCCTGACCGCACACCCCGACGTGAACAAGGTCGCCTTCACCGGCTCGACCGCCGTCGGCAAGGCGATCGCCCGCCAGGTCGCGGGCACCGACAAGAAGGTCACGCTCGAACTGGGCGGCAAGGGCGCGAACATCGTCTTCGACGACGCCCCCATCGACCAGGCCGTCGAGGGCATCGTCACGGGCATCTTCTTCAACCAGGGCCAGGTCTGCTGCGCCGGTTCGCGGCTGCTCGTCCAGGAGTCGATCCAGGACGAGCTGCTCGACAGCCTCAAGCGGCGCCTGTCCACGCTCCGCCTGGGCGACCCGCTCGACAAGAACACCGACATCGGCGCGATCAACTCCGCCGAGCAGCTGGCCCGCATCACCGCGCTCGCCGAGACCGGCGAGGCGGAGGGCGCCGAGCGCTGGTCCCCCGCCTGCGAACTGCCCACCTCCGGCTACTGGTTCGCGCCGACGCTCTTCACGAACGTGACGCAGGCGCACACCATCGCCCGCGACGAGATCTTCGGCCCGGTCCTCTCGGTGCTCTCCTTCCGCACGCCGGACGAGGCGGTCGCCAAGGCGAACAACTCGCAGTACGGCCTGTCGGCGGGCATCTGGACGGAGAAGGGCTCGCGGATCCTCGCGGTCGCGAACAAGCTCAGGGCGGGCGTCGTCTGGGCCAACACATTCAACAAGTTCGACCCGACCTCGCCGTTCGGCGGTTACAAGGAGTCGGGCTTCGGCCGCGAGGGCGGTCGGCACGGGCTGGAGGCGTACCTCGATGTCTGACCGTAACGAGCGTCTGAGCGTCTTCAAGACCTACAAGCTGTACGTCGGGGGCAAGTTCCCCCGCAGCGAGAGCGGCCGGGTGTACGAGGTGACGGACTCCAAGGGCACGTGGCTGGCCAACGCCCCGCTGTCGTCCCGCAAGGACGCGCGTGACGCCGTCGTGGCGGCGCGCAAGGCGCAGGGCGGCTGGGCGGGCGCGACCGCGTACAACCGCGGGCAGGTCCTCTACCGCGTCGCCGAGATGCTGGAGGGCCGCCGCGAGCAGTTCGTCCGCGAAGTGGCGGACGCCGAGGGCATCTCCAAGTCCAAGGCCGCGGCGCAGGTCGACGCGGCGATCGACCGCTGGGTCTGGTACGCGGGCTGGACGGACAAGATCGCCCAGGTCGTCGGCGGGGCGAACCCCGTCGCGGGCCCGTTCTTCAACCTGTCGACGCCGGAGCCGACGGGCGTGGTCACGGTCGTCGCGCCCCAGGAGTCGTCGTTCCTGGGTCTGGTCTCGGTGCTCGCCCCGGTGATCGCGACGGGCAACACGGCCGTGGTCATCGCCTCCGAGAAGTCCCCGCTGCCCGCGCTCTCGCTGGGCGAGGTCCTCGCGACGTCCGACGTGCCCGGCGGTGTGGTCAACATCCTCACCGGCAGGACGGCCGAGATCGCGACGCCGCTCGCCGCGCACCAGGACGTCAACGCGATCGACCTGACGGGCGCGGACGCGGACCTGGCCCGCGACCTGGAGATCGCGGCGGCCGACAACCTCAAGCGCGTGCTCCGTCCACAGCCTGTGGACTTCGCGGCCGACCCCGGCACGCACCGACTGACGGCCTTCCTTGAGACCAAGACGGTGTGGCACCCGACGGGGTCGCTGGGGGCATCGGGCTCCGCCTACTGAGCCTGCCGCCCCACGCCGTCGGGCGCCTGCGGGTGTGCCGTGGCTGGGCGCGCAGTTCCCCGCGCCCCTTCGGGGCGCGCCGAAGCCCCGGTCTCCTCCGTCCAGGAGGCCGGGGCTTCGTCATGCCCGGGGTTCCAGGCCCAGCCTTACCCCGATGCCGTCCAGGACACAGTCCAGCCCCGTCTCGAACTGCCAGGTGGCGTCGTCCTTGCGGCCCGCCGCGAGGGCGTAGCGCCGGTAGGCCGGGTAACGGCCGGTCTCCATCAGGTACCGCATCTGCGGCGCGAGCCCGCGGCGCGTCTCGTCGCCGCTGGTCCAGCCGTTGTCCTCCATGTACTGGCGCAGCGCCACCTCCGACTGGCCGACGCCGTGCACATAGGCGCCGACGGTGCGGAAGGCCACCATGATCGTGTCGGCGTCGAGGCCGTGGTGCTCCAGGGCCGCCAACTGCCGTTCGGCCACGGCCATCCGGTTCGGCGTCAGGGCGAAGTGCGGTGTGGGGAGCTGGGCGAGCCAGGGGTGCGCCAGCATCAGCCGGCGGCTGCCGACGGCGTACGCGCGCAGCACCTCGCGCCAGCCCGTCACGTCCTCGGGGACGACGACCTCGGCCGTGACCCGGTCGACCATCAGCGCCCACAGGTCGTCCTTGCCGGAGACATGGCGGTACGCGGCCATGGGTGCGACGCCGAGTTCGGTGGCGAGGCGGCGCATGGTGACGGCCGCGAAGCCCTCGGCGTCGGCGATCCGCACCGCGACCTCCGCGATCTTCCGTGGCGTCAGCGCGGCACGCTGCGTGGCTGCCGGGCGCTCCATGCGTTCCCAGAGCGAGACCTCGGGCTCGCCCTTCTTCTGTGTGGCCATGCGTACACCGTATCCGCTGTAGACGCCGTACACATCGATGTGTACGTTGTACGCCAGAGATACGCCGTACACATCCGGCTGTACGCATCCAGCCGCACGCACTCCAGGGGGCACCCATGTCCGCAGCCACCGCGACCCCGGCCGCACTCCGCGTCGCCGTGCTCGTCGGCTCCACCCGCGAGGGCCGCTTCGCGCCCGTCGTCACCGAGTGGATCAAGGGGCACATCGACCGGCGCGACGACATGCACCTCGACGTCGTCGACCTGGCCGAGACCCCGCTGCCCACCGTCCTCCCGGCCTTCGGACAGCCACCGGCTCCCGGCACCGAGGAGGCCCTCGCCCTGGTCTCACCGCGCCTGGCGGCGGCCGACGCGTTCGTGTTCATCACCCCGGAGTACAACCACAGCTTCCCGGCCCCGCTGAAGAACGCCGTCGACTGGCACAACACGCAGTGGCACGCCAAGCCGATCGGCTTCGTCTCCTACGGCGGCATCTCGGGCGGCCTGCGCGCGGTCGAACAACTCCGCCTGGTCATGGCCGAGTTGAACGCGACAACCATCCGCAACACGGTCAGCCTGCACAACGCCTGGAGCCTGTTCGACGAGGACCGGGCGATGAAGGCCCCGGAGAGCGACGCCGCCGCCAAGCAGATGCTCGACCAACTCGCCTGGTGGGCAAGGGCGTTGCGCGCCGCGAGGACCACCCACCCGTACGCCGCCTGACGCCGCGCCACACCTCTTGGGGGAGCCATGAAACAGCGTACGGACGAAGCGGCACCGCCCGCCGCGACCACCGGGACCGACGGCACGGAACCGGCACCGCCCTCCCGCCTCGCCATCCTCGGCCTGCTGCTCGGCATCATCCTGGCGACGCTCGACGGCACGATCGTCGGCACCGCCCTCCCGACGATCGTCGGCGACCTCGGCGGCCTCGACCGCTTCTCCTGGGTGGTGACGGCCTATCTGCTCACCACCGCCGTCACCACCCCGATCTGGGGCAAGGTCGGCGACCTGTACGGCCGCAAGGGCAGCTATCTGACCTCGATCGTGGTCTTCCTCGTCGGGTCCGTGCTCTGCGGACTCGCCCAGGACATGGGGCAGTTGATCGCGTTCCGCGCCCTCCAGGGGCTCGGCGCGGGCGGCCTGTTCGTGGGCGCGCTCTCCCTCATCGGGACACTGCTCCCGCCCGCGCAGGCGGGACGGTCGCAGTCGATGATCGGCGTACTGCTGCCCGCCGCCATGATCGGCGGACCGCTGCTCGGCGGCTTCCTCACCGACCGGCTCGACTGGCGCTGGGTCTTCTACGTCAACGTGCCCGTCGGCGCCGCGGCCCTCCTGATCGTCGGCCTGCTGATCCGGCTGCCCCGCACCCGCAGCACGGCCCGCATCGACTACGCGGGAGCCGCACTCCTGACCGCGGGCATCCTGGCGCTCACGCTGCTCGGCACCTGGGCAGGCACGACGTACGACTGGATCTCCCCGCAGACCGGGGGCCTCGCCCTGGCCGCCGCGGCCGCGCTCGCCGCCTTCGTCCGCGTGGAGCGGCGCGCGCCCGAACCGGTCATCCCGCCGCGCCTGTTCCGCGACCGCAACTTCACGCTCGCCCAGATCCTCACCTTCCTCGCGGGCGCGGCGATGCTGGGAGCGGCGAGCTATCTGCCGCAGTACATGCAGTTCGTCCGCGGCATGTCATCGACGGAGAGCGGTCTGCTGCTGCTCCCGCTGATGCTCGGCATGATGGGCACACAGCTGTACATCGGCCGCGCGGTCGGCGACGGCGGCGGATACCGCGCGTACCCGATCGCCGGGGGCGCGGTCGCCACGATGGGTGCCCTCGCCCTGCTCGTGGCGGACGTGGACACCGCCACGGCCGTGCCCTCCGCGCTCGCCCTCGTGCTCGGCGCGGGCCTCGGCTGTCTGATGCAGCCCGCGCTGCTGATCACCATGAACAGCGCGGAGCCGCGCGACATGGGCGCGGCAAGCGGCACGACCACGCTGCTGCGAACCATCGGCGGTTCGCTGGGCGTCGCCGTGCTCGGCTCGGTCTACACGGGTCGCGTGAACAACGCGCTCGCGGACGGGCAGACTTTCCGTGCGGGTGTCACGGAGGGGCTGCACGGCGTCCTCATCGGCACGGCGGTGGTCTGCGTCGTGACGTTCGGGGTGGCCTTGCTGATCCGCGAGGTGCCGCTGCGGGCAAGCGTCAGCCCCTCCGGCGATTGAGGCATTCGGGTGCGGCTCCGTCGGGGCTGGGCGCGCAGTTCCCCGCGCCCCTGACGGGGCGCCCCGGACTCAGCCCGGGAGCAGGCCCGCCGCGGGGCCCACCAGCGGCATGTCCTCCAGGGAGCCGCCCTCGGCGAGGGGACCGGTGGCGGCCGCCGTGCTCACCGGCTTGAAGTCCGCGATCTGGGTGCCGAGCGAGTTGTCGAGCGGGTCGACGCCGGTGCCGGCCAGCGGGTCGAGCTGCAGGGTCTTCGCGGGGGCGAGCCCGCCCGCCGTAGAGCGGTGCACCGCCTCCGTCAGGGCCTGCCCCGGCGTCGCCGCGTCGAAGTCGCCCACCGGCGTGGAGAATCCGACCGTCTGCGTCGTGGCGAGCGGCTCCACCGCGCTCGCGGTCGCGGCGCCGCCCGCGAGTGCGGCGCCCGCCGCAGTGACGGTCAGGCCCGCGCGCAGCAGGGCGCGGGAGCCGGGACGCGGTGACGTGGGTGCTGCGTGTCGTGCCATGGGTACCGCCCATATCCGTGCGTAGTGAGTAATCGACCGCGCACGTAGCGTAGTTGAGGCGGGCCCGGCGGCCAACGGCCGACCCGCGCTCAGACCAGCTTGGGCAGCAGCAGCTCGGCGTCGGCCGTCGAGAGCTCGATCCCGAAGACATCGGCGAGCACCACCGGCACCTCCGCCGCCGCCAGCTCACGGAACTCCGGCTTCGGCACGTCCGGCCTGACCGTGGCCAGCGTCCGGTTGTCGAGCAGATGCAGCCGGTCCGGGTGCACGCGCTGCACGAAGAGCCGGTCGCTGAAGGGCGAGTACGGGCTCGACGAACCGAAGTGGTTCGACACCCGCAGGTCGGCGGGGTACTGCGGGTTGAGCGTGAAGGTGTGCCGGACCATCCACCCGTCGCCGGTGTTGTCGACCTGTCCTTCGCCCTCGCGCACCGGCTGGTACAGCGCCCACCCGTCGGCACCGGGCGTGACCTCCTGGCGCCGCAGCCGGTACGCCCAGCTGCCGTCCGTCGTGTCCGTCGCGTCCGTCAGCTCGATGGGCTCCAGCGGGCTGGCCCCGAACCCGATGTCGCTCAGCCAGCGCCTGCCGTCGAGCTCCACCAGGGTCATGGCGTGCGACTCGGGCCTGACCTTGGCCGTCTCGCCCATCTGGACCCGGCCCTGGAGCACGGAGAACCGGAAACCGAGGCGCTCGAGGGCCGCCGCGTAGAGGGTGACGTGTTCGTAGCAGGTGCCGCCGCGCGGGCTGCCGACCAGCTTGGCCTGCACGGACTCCAGGTCGAGCGGCCGCTTCTTGCGCAGCACCGCCTCCAGGTTCTCCCAGCGCACGGAGAGCACATGGGCCCGGTGCAGGGCGCGCAGCGTCGCGTACGAGGGCGACCGGTCCCCCTCGTATCCGATGTGCGCCAGATAGGCGTCGAGGTCGAGTGCGTCGCCGTTCCACATGAGGAAGGTCCCCCTGGTCATCGCGTCAGCTGCGGGAAGGTGTACGACGTTGGGAGCGATCTTGCCCGCGGCGCTATTCCGTACCGGCCCTCGGTCCTTGGTCCTCGGGCCGGGGACCTACGCGTCCCTGTCCGGTCCTGCCGGTGGCGCGGGACCTGGCGGCACGGCACCCTTGCGTCTCGGTTGATAATGGTCGACGTTCCGGACAACTCACCAGGGGAGAAGGGTCACCGTTTTGGGCTCCCACCCGCCGATACCCACGCGCGTCGTGCTGCTCACCGGCCCCTCGGGTTCGGGCAAGTCCTCCTTCGCCGCCCGCTCCGGGCTGCCCGTCCTGTGCCTGGACGACTTCTACAAGGAGGGCGACGACCCCACGCTGCCGCAGGTCCCCGGCAGCTCGGACATCGACTGGGACTCCCCGCGCTCCTGGGACACGGATGTGGCGCTCGCCGCCATCGAGGAGCTGTGCCGCACGGGACGCACGCGCGTTCCCGTGTACGACATCGCCACCAGCTCGCGGGTCGGGCAGGAGGCGCTCGACATCGAGCGCACGCCGCTCTTCATCGCCGAGGGGATCTTCGCGGCGGACATCGTGGCCCGGTGCAGGGAGATCGGCGTGCTCGCCGACGCGATCTGTCTGCGCGGCAGGCCCGCCACCACGTTCCGGCGGCGGCTCCTGCGGGATCTTCGGGAGGGCCGCAAGTCCGTGCCGTTCCTGCTGCGGCGCGGCTGGCGCCTGATGCGTGCGGAACGCGCCATCGTGGCCCGGCAGACCGCCCTCGGCGCGCACCCCTGCGGCAAGGACGAGGCCCTCGGCAGGGTCGCCGCCGCGGCGGCGGGACGCTGCGTCAAGGCCCGCGCCGACGCGGCCTGACCCCGACGGCACGCGAGAGGCGAGCGGGAAAAGCAGAAGGACCGGAAAGACCCCCCGGCCTTCCGGTCCCGCTGCGTTTTCCCCCGTACTTCCCCCGTGCCACCGCCGCGTCCCCCCAGGAGCGGCGGCCCCCGTACTTCCCCCGTGGGCCCTCCTGCGGCTGACGCCGCGGGCCCCGATCCTCAGGCCACCAGCTCGCCGAAGGACTCCTCCTGGTCACGGCCGAAGCTGAGGACCTCGTCCTCGCGCAGCCGGCGGAGCGACCGCCAGATGCTGGACTTCACCGTGCCCACGCTGATGTCGAGGATGTCCGCGATCTCCGGGTCGGTGCGGCCCTCGTAGTAACGGAGGACCAGCATCGTGCGCTGGAGTTCGGGCAGCCGGGCCAGGGCCTGCCACAGCACGGCGCGCAGCTCGGTGCCGCGCATCGCGTCCGTGTCGCCCACCGTCTCCGGCAGTTCCTCGGTCGGGTACTCGTTCAGCTTGCGGCGGCGCCACGCGCTGATGTGCAGATTGGTCATGGTGCGGCGGAGGTAGCCCCCGACCGCGGCCTTGTCGCTGATCCTGTCCCAGGCCCGGTACGTCGAGAAGAGGGCGCTCTGCAGCAGGTCCTCGGCCTCGAAGCGGTCACCGGTCAAGTGATAGGCGGTGGCGTACAGGGAGGCGCGGCGCTCCTGGACGTAGGCGGTGAACTCCGCCTCCGACAGGGACTTCCGCTCCCCCGTGTCCTCCCCGTACGCAGCTCCCCCGTCGGTTCCCGCGGGAACCACGTTTCCCCCGTGTCCCCCCTGGAAGGCGTCAACCACCGTCATGTACGTGGTGTGCTGACGCCCGGTGCCGCGAGCGCACCCCCGCCCGCTCACGGCACCGGACTTCTCAGAGCCCCGACCGACGTCGTGGAGACGCGTGACAACTGCGCTTGAGCTGGTGCTGTGCAGCGTATTCATCTCGCGCCCCCCGTCGGTGGAGTCCGGCTTGATCTGTCGTGCTTCGGTGCTTCTTGCGTGTGACCAAAACTCTGCCCGAGGCACTTCATGACGGTGTCCGCCGACTGTCACAGGCCTGTCACAGCGGTTCGCACCCCCTTTCGCGCGTGAGGGTCGGGTGTGGGAGCACTCCAGCAGTCGAACTGGGGCCGTGGCATGGGACAGAATGACGTCCGTGCCTTCCCTGTTGCTGATCGAGGACGACGACGCCATCCGGACGGCCCTGGAGCTTTCGCTGACGCGCCAGGGGCATCGGGTGGCCACTGCTGCCACCGGCGAGGACGGTCTGAAGCTGCTCAGTGAGCAGCGGCCCGACCTGATCGTGCTGGACGTGATGCTGCCCGGCATCGACGGGTTCGAGGTGTGCCGTCGCATCCGGCGCACCGACCAGTTGCCGATCATCCTGCTCACCGCGCGCAGTGACGACATCGATGTGGTCGTCGGTCTGGAGTCCGGTGCCGACGACTATGTGGTGAAGCCCGTGCAGGGGCGGGTGCTCGACGCCCGGATCCGCGCCGTCCTGCGGCGCGGTGAGCGCGAGGCCAATGACGCGGCGACGTTCGGTTCGCTCGTCATCGACCGCGCCGCGATGACCGTGACGAAGAACGGCGAGGACCTGCAGCTCACCCCGACCGAGCTGCGGCTGCTCCTCGAACTGAGCCGCAGGCCCGGACAGGCCCTGTCGCGCCAGCAGTTGCTGCGCCTGGTGTGGGAGCACGACTACCTGGGCGACTCGCGGCTCGTCGACGCGTGTGTGCAGCGGCTGCGCGCGAAGGTCGAGGACGTGCCGTCCTCGCCGACCCTGATCCGTACGGTGCGCGGCGTCGGTTATCGGCTGGACACCCCTCAGTGACCAAACCGCAGGACAAGCTCCGCGGTTGGGCCGCGGCGCGCAAGGCGATACTGGCGGGGCTGCGCTTCACCAGCCTGCGGCTCCGGCTCGTCGTGGTGTTCGGCCTGGTGGCGCTGACCGCCGCCGTCTCCGCGTCCGGCATCGCGTACTGGCTCAATCGTGAGGCCGTGCTCACCCGCGCCCAGGACGCGGCGCTCAAGGACTTCCGGCAGCAGATGCAGACGCGCGCCGGTGCGCTGCAGCCGCATCCCTCGCAGGAGGAACTGCAGTCCGCCGCCGGGCAGATGGCGACCAGCAGCCAGCGCTACAGCGTGCTCCTGGTCGCCGACAAGGAGCGCGGCGGGCGGATCGTCGGCTACTCCGACCTGGACGAGTTCACGCTCGCCAAGGTGCCGGTGTCGCTGCAGAAGGCGGTGAACAAGGAGCAGCCCGTCTCCTCCGGCAACAAGAGCACGTACCACCTGTACTGGCAGCGCACCGTCGACCACGGCACGCCCTATCTGGTGGGCGGCGCCAAGGTGAGCGGCGGCGGTCCCACCGGGTACATGCTCAAGTCCCTCGAACCCGAGGCGAAGGACCTGAGTTCGCTCGGCTGGTCCCTGGCCATCGCGACGGGGCTCGCCCTGATCGGCTCCGCGCTGCTCGCGCAGGCCGCCGCGACGACCGTGCTGAAACCCGTGCACCGTCTGGGGGTTGCCGCGCGGCGGCTCGGCGAGGGCAAGCTCGACACCCGGCTGCGGGTGTCGGGCACGGACGAACTCGCCGATCTCTCCCGGACGTTCAACCGCACCGCGGAGAGCCTGGAGAAGAAGGTCGCCGACATGAGCGCCCGCGACGAGGCGTCGCGCCGCTTCGTCGCCGACATGTCGCACGAGCTGCGCACCCCGCTGACCGCGATCACCGCGGTGACCGAGGTCCTGGAGGAGGAGCTCGACGCGGAGACCGGTTCGGTCGACCCGATGATCGAGCCCGCCGTACGTCTGGTGGTGAGCGAGACCCGGCGCCTGAACGACCTGGTGGAGAACCTCATGGAGGTCACCCGGTTCGACGCGGGCACGGCGCGGCTCGTCCTGGACGACGTCGACATCGCCGACCAGATCACCGCGTGCATCGACGCGCGCGCCTGGCTGGACGCGGTCGACCTGGACGCGGAGCGCGGCATCACGGTGCGGCTCGACCCGCGCCGCCTCGATGTGATCCTGGCGAATCTGATCGGCAACGCCCTCAAGCACGGCGGCTCCCCGGTGGCGGTGTCGGTGCGCCTGGAGGACGAGAAGCTGGTGATCTCCGTACGCGATCACGGCCCGGGCATCCCCGAGGACGTGCTGCCGCACGTCTTCGACCGCTTCTACAAGGCGAGCGCGTCCCGGCCGCGTTCGGAGGGCAGTGGTCTCGGTCTCTCCATCGCCCTGGAGAACGCGCACATCCACGGCGGCGAGATCACGGCCGCCAACTCGCCCGACGGTGGCGCCGTGTTCACGCTGTGGCTGCCGCGCGACACCGCGGAGGCCGAGGACGAACGGGCCGAAGGGGGCCAGGCATGAACGGGCGACGGATCCGCGGCGCGATCACCGGCGCGGTGCTCGCCGCCGCGCTCGCGGGGTGCGGGATCCGGTCGACGGAGGTGCCCACCGACTTCGGGCCCGCGCCGTCGCGGATGCCGTGCGTCCTTTCGAACTCGGCGCTGTCCCCGCAGGCGGGCAACGGCGTGCCCGTCCAGGTCTTCCTGGTGTGCGCGTCACAGCTGGTGACCGTCGACCGGAACGTGCAGATCCGCACGGACAAGGCGACCACCGACCGGGTGCGCATCGCGCAGACCCTCCTGGACGAGCTGGCCACGCCGCCCTCGGAGGCCGAGAAGGAGTCGGGTTTCGTCACGGACGTCCGCGCGGGCACCACCGTCGAAGGACCGGGCTCCGGCGACCCCGACGGCGCCCTCCGCTTCAGTACGCCGCCGGAGGACCTGTCGGCGTTCGCGCTCGCCCAGATCGTGTGCACGCTCGCGGACAGCGCGGCGGCGGACGACCACACGGTGATCATGGGCGGCCCCGCGGACGCGCCCCTGCGGCGCTACGAGTGCACGCAGGAGGTCCGCTCCCGGCCCGGCACCGTGGCGCCGCCCACACAGAGCGTGGACTCCTGACGCGGAACCGATCCTGCCGTTCCCGGCGTCTTGGGGGACGTGCGTCAAGGCTCGGGCGGCCGCATTGCCGCCATCCGCTTCCGTGCGGCGGGGGGATTCCTCCTCGTCGCACACCTCCTGCTCGTCGGGTGGATCACGCTGCGTCCGCTGGACGTGCCCTGGGTGAGTGCCGCGAATCTGCAGCCGCTCGCCGGGATCAAGGCGGATCTCGCGCTCGGCGGTGTGCAGGCGGCCCGCCGGATCGGCGAGGCTCTGCTGCTGCTCGCCCCGCTCGGCATACTGCTCCCGCTGGCGGGCGGCCGTGTCGTCGTCTCGCCGTGGGGCTCGCTGGTGCGTACGGTCGCCGCGGGGGCGCTGCTCTCGCTGGGGATCGAGCTGCTGCAGACCGGGGTGCCGGGGCAGGTCGTCGACATCGACTCGCTGCTCCTGAACACCCTCGGGGTGGCCCTCGCGCATCTCGCCGTCGTGCCCGCCGTCCGGGCCAGGCTCCGCCGTCGTACTGACCCGGAGCGGCTTCCCGCCCTCCCCCGGGAGGACACGTCTCAGGGTCCGACCCCGACGATTCCCAGGGTCGGTATCGCACCGTAGAGCGACGCTTTGCCCGCTTCGCGACCGTAGTTTTGAAGCATCGAGGCCGACGGAGAAGCCTCCCACCCACGGTTCGCGAAGGAGCCCGACATGACCGCCCTTGCCCGCCCCACCCACGGCCGGATGATCGGCGGAGTGTGCGCAGCCCTTGCCCGGCGCTTCGGCACCTCCGCGACGACGATGCGCGTGATCTTCGTGCTCTCCTGTCTGCTGCCGGGCCCGCAGTTCCTGCTGTACATCGCGCTGTGGATCCTGCTGCCCTCCGAGGACAAGGCCGCACGCCAGGCCTGGTGACGCACGCGAACAGCACGATGGGGCGCCCCTCGCGAAGAGGGGCGCCCCATCGGCGTACGTGCGCGCGAACGTCAGCCCATGCTGACCGGCAGACCGCCGCCGGCACCGCTGATCGGCAGGCTGCTGCTGCTCACCGGCAGGCCGCCGAGCAGGCCCGAGACCGGGTCGCCGGCGGGCTTGGGCCCGGCCTTGTCCCCGTTCGGCAGGACCGCGGGGGCGGTCTGGTCGATGGTGGGCTTGGCGGTGCTCAGACCACTGGCGAGGGCGTTCTGCCCGGCGGCCAGGGACTCGGGGGCACCGGCGGGCAGCGTCTTCGCGGCCTGCTCGAGCGGCAGCACGGAGGAGACGGTGCCCAGGGCAGCGGCGGCGTCCGGGACGGCGGGGGCGGCGTTCGCGGCACCGGCTCCGGCGGCGGCGAAAGCGGCACCGAGGGCGGCGACACCGAGGGTCTTGGCGGCTGACTGCTTCATCTTCAATGCGTCCTTGCGTCTTTGATGACGGGGCTTCGAGCGGTCCAACGACCGTGCACAGCCCCGATCACGGTCCACGAACAACGGAAAGCGGCCGGGGCGTGCAGGCTCCCGGCCGCTGACGCGTCGCGCAAAGGCGCGAGAATTCCCGCTAGTTCCCGGCAGAAGCGCTGGTCGAGGCGGTCTGGCGGAACAGCCATTCGGACTTCAGCTCGGCATAACCGGGCTTGATGACGTCGTTGATCATGGCGAGGCGTTCATCGAAAGGAATGAATGCTGATTTCATCGCATTGACTGTGAACCACTGCATGTCGTCGAGCGTGTAGCCGAATGTGCCGACCAGGTGCTCGAATTCGCGGCTCATGCTGGTGCCGGACATCAGGCGGTTGTCGGTGTTCACCGTCGCGCGGAAGTGCAGCTTGCGCAGCAGACCGATGGGGTGCTCGGCGTACGAAGTGGCCGCGCCCGTCTGGAGGTTGGAGGTCGGGCAGAGCTCCAGCGGGATGCGCTTGTCCCGCACGTACGAGGCGAGGCGGCCGAGCTGCACGGTGCCGTCGTCGGCGACCTGGATGTCGTCGATGATGCGTACGCCGTGGCCGAGGCGGTCGGCGCCGCACCACTGCAGGGCCTGCCAGATCGACGGCAGGCCGAAGGCCTCGCCCGCGTGGATCGTGAAGTGGTTGTTCTCGCGCTTGAGGAACTCGAAGGCGTCGAGGTGGCGGGTGGGCGGGAAGCCCGCCTCGGCGCCCGCGATGTCGAAGCCGACCACGCCCAGGTCGCGGTAGCGGTTGGCGAGTTCGGCGATCTCCAGGGCGCGGGCGGCGTGCCGCATGGCGGTGAGCAGGGCGCCCACGCGGATGCGGTGGCCGTTGGCCTTCGCGCGGCGCTCGCCCTCGCGGAAGCCTTCGTTGACCGCCTCGACGACCTCTTCGAGGGTGAGGCCCTGCTCCAGGTGCTGCTCGGGGGCGTACCGGATCTCGGCGTAGACCACGCCGTCCTCGGCGAGGTCCTCGGCGCACTCGGCGGCCACGCGCTTGAGGGCGTCCGTCGTCTGCATCACCGCGCAGGTGTGGGCGAAGGTCTCCAGGTAGCGCTCGAGGGAGCCGGAGTCGGCCGCCTCGCGGAACCAGATCCCGAGCTTGTCGGGGTCGGTCTCGGGCAGTCCCTCGTACCCGTTCGCACGGGCGAGGTCGACGATCGTGCCGGGGCGCAGGCCGCCGTCGAGGTGGTCGTGCAGGAGCACCTTCGGGGCGCGGCGGATCTGTTCGGCGCTGGGCTTCTCACGGTCCGTGTGACCGGTTGCGTGTGTCTGGCTCGTCATTTCGGCACTCTAGCGCCTACGCGCGTAGAACTCACTGGTCGATACGTAACAGTGACCCTGCGGACGGGTGGCGTACACCATGGCTTCTGACACTGTTCTGTCATGGCACAGCAAGGGACGGCGGGGCCGGCGGGCACGGCGAGACTCGGGCGCGTGATCGGAACGGGGCCATCGGCGGTGAGCGGAGTGGTGCTCCTGCTGCCGAGCGGCGCCGAGACATCCACCCGCAAGCCCTCCCCGCTCGCCACGGGCGGTGTCCGCGCGCTTGGCCGCAGGCTGGCCCACGACGGCCGCGCCGCGGGGCTCGCCACCCATGTCGTGCGCTACGGCTGCCGGGGCTGGAATGGGGCGCAGGCACAGCTCGCCCGGGACGCGGACTGGGCGGCGGACGAGATCGTACGTCTCTACGGCGATGTCCCCATCTGCCTGGCCGGAGTCGACATGGGCGGCCGTGCGGCGCTGCGCGCGGGCGGACACGAAGCGGTCAACTCCGTGCTGGCGCTGGCCCCTTGGCTGCCCGAGGACGATGTGGCCGCGCCGCCGGAGCCGGTGCGGCAGCTCGTGGGGCGGCGGGTGCTCGTCGTCCACGGCACGAACGACGAGCGGACCGATCCCGAGCTGTCGTTCCGGTTCGCGGAGCGGGCGAAGAAGGCGAACCGTGACGTGTGCCGGTTCGAAGTCCACTCCGACGGGCACCGGCTGCACCAGCATCAGGCCGAAGTCCTCGCGCTGGCATCGGACTTCGTGATGGGGACGCTGTTCGGCACGGATTTCGCGCGGCCGCTGGAGGACGCGTTGGCGGCTCCGCCGCCGTTGGGGCTGCGGATGCCGCTTGCCTCCGGCTTCGGGCAGTCCCTTCGGCGCTGAGGCTGCGACGGGGCCGGTGTCGTCACCGGCTTCGCCGGGTTCGTCCTCAATCGCCGGACGGGCTCGATTGCTGCAGCAGCTTCCCCTTTCTGCTCAGCAGGAACTCCTTGAACGCCGCCACCGGTGGAGTGTCCGGGTGGCCGTCGAGCCAGGCCACGCCGATCTCGCGGACGGCGCGCTGGCCCGTCACCGTCAGTTCCACAACTCCCGGGCGCGGTACGGCGGGTGGCGGCAGGAGGGCCACGCCGAGGCCCGCCGCGACCAGGCCGCGCAGGGTCTCCGCCTCCTCGCCCTCGAAGGCGATGCGGGGCTTGAAGCCCGCCTCCTGGCAGAGGTCGTCGGTGATGCGGCGCAGGCCGTAGCCGGGCTCCAGGGTCACGAAGGCCTCGTCGGCGGCCTCGGAGAGGCGGACCCTCTTGCGGGTGGCGAGGCGGTGGTCGTCGGGGACCACCAGGCGCAGGCGCTGCTCGTCGAGGCGGCGGGCGACCAGGTCGGGGGCGTCGGGCACCGGTGAGGTGAGACAGAGGTCGAGCTCGCCCGCGCGCAGCCGCTCCAGCATCGCCTCGCCGTAGTTCTGGACGAGGCTGAAGCGGACGCGCGGGTGGTCGGCGCGGAAGGCGCGGATCAGGCCCGGCACCGTCTCCGAGCCCATGGTGTGCAGAAAGCCGAAGGCGACCTTGCCGGATGCCGGGTCGGCGTCCGCCCTGACCGACTCGGCGGCGCGCTCCACCTCGCCGAGCGCCCGCTCGACCGAGGCGAGGAAGCTGCGGCCCGCGGGGGTGAGCGAGACGGTGCGGCCGATGCGCGCGAACAGGTCGACGCCGAGGTCCCGCTCCAGGCGTACGAGCGCGCGGGAGAGCGTCGACTGGGGGACCTGCATCTCCTGGGCGGCGCGCGTGACGTGCTCGGTGCGGGCGACCCCCGCGAAGTACGCGAGGCGCGGCGCGAGGAGCGTCACGATGTCCTCCGCGTCACTGTTCTGTGACAGGCGCGACGGTGACCTGTGCTGATGCGGCATGGGAACGATTATGGCGTTTCCATGCATTGGACGCATCAAAAATCCGGCCGTACGTTCTTGGACATGCCTCCTGCCAGTAGCGGGGCGTCCGCCACCCATGCGGTCGCCCTCACCCCGCCTCCCCTCTCCACCGACACACGCCTGACCCCCGGCGGGCCCGGCTACCGCCGCATGAGCTTCGCGCTCTTCCTCGCGGGCGTCGCGACCTTCGCGCTCCTCTACTCCACGCAGGCCCTCCTCCCCCTCGTCTCCGCCGACTTCGGCGTGAACGCGAGCACGGCCAGCTGGACCGTGTCGGCGGCCACCGGCGCACTGGCCCTCTTCGTCCTGCCGCTCAGCGCGCTCAGCGAACGCTTCGGGCGGCGCGCGGTGATGACCGCGTCCCTGACCGTCGCGGTGGCGGTCGGGCTGCTCGTCCCCTTCGCCCCCTCGGTCGAGGTGCTCATCGCGCTGCGCGCCGTGCAGGGCGCGGCCCTCGCGGGGCTTCCCGCGTCCGCGATGGCGTTCCTCGCCGAGGAGGTGCGGCCCAAGGCGCTCGTCGCCGCGATCGGCATGTTCGTGGCGGGCAACTCCATCGGCGGGATGAGCGGGCGCATCATCACCGGCTGGGTCGCGCAGGCCTGGGGCTGGCGCGCGGCGGTCGGCGTGGTCGGCGTCATCGCGGTGCTGTGCGCCCTCGCCTTCCGTGCGCTGCTGCCCGCGCCGAAGCACTTCACACCGGGCTCGCTCAGCCCCAAGTCCCTTGCGCGTACGGTGCGTACGCATCTGTCGGACCCGCTCCTGTGCAGGCTGTACGCGATCGGGGCGCTCTTCATGACCGTGTTCGGCGCGGTCTACACGGTGATCGGCTACCGCCTCACCGAGGCACCCTTCTCGCTCCCCCAGGGCGTCATCGGCTCGATCTTCCTCGTCTACCTCGTCGGTACGGTCTCGTCGGCCGCGGCCGGGAAGCTCGTGGCCCGGCTCGGGCGGCGCGGCGCGCTCTACCTCGCGGTGAGCACGACGGCGGGCGGACTGCTGCTCTCCCTGTCGTCCTCGCTGGTCCTCGTCCTCCTCGGGCTCGTGCTGATCACCGCCGGATTCTTCGCGGGGCACGCCGTCGCGTCCTCGTCGGTCAGCCGTACGGCGACGACCGGCCGCGCGCAGGCGTCCGCGCTCTACCAGTCCGCCTACTACCTGGGCTCCAGCGCGGGCGGCACGCTCGGTGCGGTCGCCTTTCACGCGGGCGGCTGGGGCGGCACGGTGGGCCTCGGCATCCTCGCGGTGCTCGGCGTCGTGTCGATCACGGTGTGGGGTTCCCACGCGGCCCGCGTGCAGGAGCGGCGGGGCCTGATGGCCGCCGCGCACTGACCCCGCGCCGCGCCCCGCTCCCCACAACCGGCCCCCGTCTGCGGGTTTCCCCAGTCCGGGGGCCGTTGTCAGTGGGCTGCGGTAGCTTCCGGAGTGGGCCTTCAGCCGGGTCCTTCTGAAGTAGCCGCAGGGGTGGGTTGGGATGAGCGACATCGCAGGGACGACGACCGATCTGGACAGCACGCTGGAGAAGCACCGCGTCGAACTGACGGGGTACTGCTATCGGATGCTGGGCTCGGCCTTCGAGGCCGAGGACGCCGTGCAGGACACGATGGTGCGCGCCTGGCGCAGCTTCGAGAAGTTCGAGGGCCGCTCCAGCGTCCGCTCGTGGCTCTACCGCATCGCGACGAACGTCTGCCTGGACATGCTGAACGCGGGCAACCGCCGCGCCCGCCCCATGGACCTGACCGCCGCCGCCCCCCTCGCCCAGGCCGCGCTCACCCCGCGCCCCGACAACACCTGGCTGGAGCCGATGCCGGACGCCCGCGTCCTGCCCAGCCTGCACGACCCGGCCGAGGCCGCCGTCGCCAAGGAGTCGGTGCGCCTCGCCTTCGTCGCCGCCCTGCAGAACCTGCCGCCCAAGCAGCGGGCGGTGCTGATCCTGCGCGAGGTCCTCGCGTGGAAGGCCAGCGAGGTCGCCGAGCTGATCGACACCTCGGTCGCCTCGGTGAACAGCGCGCTGCAGCGGGCCCGCGCCACGCTCGCCGAGCGGCCCGAGGACGACACGGCCGTCTCCGACCCGCTGGACGAGGAACAGCAGAAGCTCCTCGAACGCTACGTCGCCGCCTTCGAGGGGTACGACATGGCGGCGCTCACCGCGCTGCTCGCCGAGGACGCCGTCATGACGATGCCGCCGTTCGACCTCTGGCTGCGCGGCACGGCGGACATCACGGGCTTCATGTCCACGATGGGCGCCGCATGTGCCGACGGCCGCCTGCTGCCGGTGAACGTGAACGGCACCCCGGGCTTCGCGCAGTACAAGCCCGACCCCGACAAGGGCGGCTTCATGCCCTGGTCGATCCAGGTCATCGAGATCTCACAGGGCCGGATCGCCGGATTCCACTGCTTCCTGGACACCCAGCGGTGGTTCCCGCTGTTCGGCGTGCCCCTCCATCTCGACGACTAGACCGAGGAGTTCGACGAGCCCGACGAGCCCGAGCAGGGCCAGCAGGGCGGGGGCGGGGTTCCGCAGCCGGATCCGGCCTCCTGCCCTGCGGGCGGCGAGCTGCAGACGGGCGATGGCGTCGACGGTCGACAGATCGGCGGTGGTGACGTCGGCGAC
The DNA here is from genome assembly GCF_042740435.1 of Streptomyces sp. NPDC059002. NCBI lineage: Bacteria > Bacillati > Actinomycetota > Actinomycetes > Kitasatosporales > Streptomycetaceae > Streptomyces > Streptomyces sp. NPDC059002. The sequence goes on from NZ_JBHYJI010000008.1 coordinate 30,185, forward strand.
GTCGCAGATCACGTCGCGGCCGGGCCCGTGCCGGGCGGCCGCGACCTGTTCGCACAACGGCGGGACGTCGTCCGGGCGCAGCGGCCCGGCGATACGGATGAGGTTCTCTTCGGAATCGGCCACGCAAGGGTGACTCGCGGGGCCGGCGGAACTCATCGGTGCGGGCCCCTCCCGGGGGGTGCGGGTAAGAACCGCCCCGTAAGGGGCGCGGGCGGACTGCCCCGTAAGGGGCGCGGGGAACTGCGCGAGCAACCAGAGCGGAGCCGCACCCGAATCCTCACGCCCCCGTGGCCCGGGGGGGGGGGGGCCCCCCCCCCCCCGGGGCAGACACCCGGGGGGGGGGGTGTTGGGGCCGCGGCACCGTGGGATGTGGGGCGCCCGCGGGGGGGGGTGTTAATTT
>NZ_JBHYJI010000008.1:30594-150351 GCF_042740435.1 Streptomyces sp. NPDC059002
CCGCACCCGAATCCTCACGCCCCCGTGGCCCCTGGGGCTCCGCCCCAGACCCTGCTCCTCAAACGCCGGAGGGGCTGGATTTTGCCCCGCCGGAAGGGCTGGATTTCGCTCCGCCGGAGGGGCTGATTTTACGAGGGGCTGAATCAGCCGATCCGGTCCAGCACAATCGCCCCCGGCGAGAAATCCGTTCCGGTGGGAGCGATGTCGTATGCCCCCTCCAGGGACTGGATCGCGTACGGGAAGCGCTCGGGCGTATCCGTGTGGAGGGTGAGCAGGGGCGCCCCCGCCTCGACGGAGTCGCCCGGCTTGGCGTGGAGTTGGACTCCCGCGCCCGCCTGCACGGCATCCTCCTTGCGTGCCCGCCCCGCGCCGAGGCGCCACGCGGCGACGCCGATGTCGTATGCGTCGAGGCGGGTGAGGACGCCGGAGGAGGGCGCCGTGACGACGTGGGTCTCGCGGGCGACCGGAAGGGCCGCGTCGGGGTCGCCTCCCTGGGCCGCGATCATCCGGCGCCAGGCGTCCATCGCGGAGCCGTCGGCGAGTGCCTTCGCGGGGTCCGCGTCCTTGAGGCCGGCCGCGTCCAGCATCTCGCGGGCAAGCGCGAGGGTGAGCTCGACGACGTCCGCCGGGCCACCGCCGGCGAGGACTTCCACCGACTCCCGGACTTCGAGGGCGTTGCCCGCGGTCAGGCCGAGCGGGGTGGACATGTCGGTGAGCAGCGCGACCGTGCGGACACCGCTGTCCGTGCCCAACTCGACCATGGTGGAGGCCAGTTCGCGGGCGTCGTCGAGGTTCTTCATGAAGGCGCCGGTGCCGACCTTCACGTCGAGGACGAGGGAGCCCGTGCCCTCGGCGATCTTCTTCGACATGATCGACGAAGCGATCAGGGGGATCGCCTCGACCGTGCCCGTGACGTCGCGCAGGGCGTAGAGCTTCTTGTCGGCGGGGGCGAGGCCGTCGCCCGCCGCGCAGATGACGGAGCCGACGCCGTCGAGGACGTTCAGCATCTCCTCGTTGGAGAGCAGCGCGCGCCAGCCGGGGATGGCCTCCAGCTTGTCGAGGGTGCCGCCGGTGTGGCCGAGGCCGCGGCCCGAGAGTTGCGGGACGGCCGCGCCGCACGCGGCGACCAGCGGGGCGAGCGGCAGCGTGATCTTGTCGCCGACGCCGCCGGTGGAGTGCTTGTCCGCGGTGGGGCGGGTCAGGGAGGAGAAGTCCATGCGCTCGCCGGACGCGATCATCGCGGCGGTCCAGCGGGCGATCTCCTTGCGGTTCATGCCGTTGAGGAGGATCGCCATGGCGAGGGACGACATCTGTTCGTCGGCGACCGCGCCGCGCGTGTAGGCGTCGATGACCCAGTCGATCTGTTCGTCGCTGAGCTCGCCCCGGTCACGCTTGGTGCGGATGACAGAGATGACGTCCATGGCATGTCCTTCCAGCAGTACAACGGCGTACGTACGTAAGTACCGTCGCGACTCTACGCGCATAGAGCCGGGAGATGAAGGCGGCCCCGCACCCAAGATCTCCAAGGGGGCGGGGCCCGCGTTCAGTTGAGGTGCTCGGGGCCGAACGCGTCCGGCAGCAGATCGCCGAGCGTGCGCACCCCCGACGACGTCTCCAGGAGGAGGCCCGCGCCCCCGAACTCGTACAGGAGCTGGCGGCAGCGGCCGCACGGCATCAGGATGTCGCCCTTGCCGTCCACGCACGTGAAGTGGGTGAGGCGGCCGCCGCCGGTGAGCTGGAGCTGGGAGATCAGGCCGCACTCTGCGCACAGGCCGAGGCCGTACGAGGCGTTCTCGACGTTGCAGCCGGAGACCGTGCGGCCGTCGTCGACCAAGGCCGCGGCGCCGACCGGGAAGCCCGAGTAGGGCGCGTACGCACGGGACATGGCCTCGCGCGCCGCCTCCCGCAGGGCGTCCCAGTCGGTGTCCGCGGCAGCACCGTTCGTCACTTGCCCTGGCCCTTTCTGTACGGCATTCCGTCCGCCTTCGGCATCCTCAGCCGCTGGGCGGAGAGCGAGAGGACCAGCAGGGTCACCACGTACGGGGTCGCGGTGACGACCTGGTTGGGCACCTCGTCGGTCAAGCCGTACCACAGGAACATCAGCGCGGAGACGGCCGCGGTGATCACCGCGGGCACATACCGCTTGCGCCACGCGAGGTAGATCGCGCCGATGACCAGCAGGATCGCGATGAGGAGCAGCAGCGCGTGGACGTTCGTGCCGCCGCCCCGGAGCTTCAGGCTGTCGGTGTAACCGAACAGGCCCGCGCCGAGCGCGAGTCCGCCCGGCATCCAGTTGCCGAAGATCATCGCGGCGAGGCCGATGTAGCCGCGGCCGCCGGTCTGGCCCTCCAGGTAGATGTTGGAGGCGACCAGGGAGAGGAACGCGCCGCCGAGTCCGGCGAGGCCGCCGGAGATGACCACGGCCAGGTACTTGTACTTGTAGACGTTCACGCCGAGGGACTCGGCCGCGATCGGGTTCTCGCCGCAGGAGCGCAGCCGCAGACCGAACGAGGTGCGCCACAGGACCCACCAGCTCAGCGGGACCATCGCGACGGCGACCACGGTGAGCGGCGACAGGTTGGTGATCAGGCCGCCGAGCAGCCCGGCGAGGTCGGAGACCAGGAACCAGTGCTTGCCGTTGAGGTCGGCCAGCCAGTCGGAGAGTCCCGGCACGGAGAAGCTGCCGAGCGAGTCGACGGGCGGCGACTGCTTGGACGTGCCGCCCTCCTCGCCCTCGAAGGCGAAGGTGGCGAGGTAGCGGGTCGCGCCCAGGGCGAGGATGTTGAGGGCCACACCGGAGACGATGTGGTTGACGTTGAAGGTGACCGTCACGATCGCGTGCAGCAGACCGCCGAGCGCGCCGCCGACGATGCCGAACAGGACGCCCACCCACGGGCCCCACTGGAAGCCCGCCCAGGCGCCGAACCAGGTGCCGAGGATCAGCATGCCCTCGAGGCCGATGTTGACGACGCCCGCGCGCTCGGCCCACAGGCCGCCGAGGCCCGCGAGGCCGATCGGCACGGCGAGTTGGAGGGCCGTCGACATCTGTCCGGTGGACGTGATGCCGTCGGCGCCGGTGATGATGCGGACCGCGGAGGTCAGCACCAGGACGCCCGCGATGACCAGCATGAGGACGGGGAGCGAGATGCGGCGGCGGCCCGGGGCGGGCTGCTTGGCCGGGGGCTTGGCCACGGATGCCGTACTCATCGGGCAGCCACCTCCTTCACGGAGTCGTTGTTGCCGTTGCCGTTCGCCCGTGCGGCGGCGGCCAGTTCCTCACCGACGCGCTGCTGCTGGCGGCGCAGGCCCCAGCGGCGCACGGCCTCGTAGGAGACGACGACCGCGATCACGATGAGGCCCTGCATGATCACCGCGATCTCCTTGTCGTACGCGACCGGGGTGGCGTAGTCGAGGGCGGGCGACGCCTTGTCGAGGAAGGCGATGAGCAGGGCGGCGAAGGCGATGCCGACCGGGTTGTTCCGGCCGAGCAGGGCGATGGTGATGCCGGTGAAGCCGAGTCCGGTGGGGAAGCTGAGGCTGTAGGTGTGGACGTCGCCGAGCAGGATCGGCAGGCCCGCGAGGCCCGCGACCGCGCCGGAGATCAGCATGGCGCTGAGCACCATGCGCTTGGCGTTGACGCCGGAGGCCGCGGCGGCCGACTCGGAGGCGCCGGTGGCGCGCAGGTCGAAGCCGAAGCGGGTGCGGTTGAGGACCAGCCAGTACAGGACACCGGCGAGCACCGCGACGAACACGAAGCCGTAGACCTCGCCGCCCGCCAGCTTGATGCCGGGGAACCAGCCGGACTTCTCCATGACGCCGGTGGTCTGGTTGTTGCCGACCGGGACGCCGAAGTTCTTGGTGAGCGTGAGGTAGCCGATGACGCTCGTCGCGATGGCGTTGAGCATGATCGTCGCGACGACCTCGCTGACGCCGCGGGTGGTCTTGAGGATGCCCGCGATACCGGCCCAGAAGGCGCCGGTGAGCATGGCGACCAGGATCAGGAGCGGGATCTGCAGCGGGGCGGGCAGCGCGACATGCGCGCCGACGACCGCGGTGACCATCGCGGCGAGCCGGTACTGGCCGTCCACACCGATGTTGAACAGGTTCATCCGGAAGCCCACGGCCACCGCGAGGGCGGCCAGGTAGTACATCCCGGCCTGGTTGATGATCAGCACCTGGATGTCGGAGTAGGTGGCCTGCTCGAACATCAGGGTGTACGGCTCGATCGGGCTCTTGCCCGAGGCGACCAGCACGACCGAGGTCAGCGCCACGGCCGCGATCAGCGCGATGACCGGACCGGCCACCGCGAGGAGCACGCGCTCCTTGTCGAACTTCTTCATCGGGCCTCGTCCTCCGGGGCGTCTTCTTCCACGTGCTCCAAGTGACCCGAGGCCGCGCCGGTCATCGCCGAACCCAGCTCCTCCGGCGTGATGGTGGCCGGGTCGGCGTCCGCCACGAACCGTCCGCGGTAGATCACGCGGAGGGTGTCGGAGAGGCCGATCAGCTCGTCGAGGTCGGCGGAGATCAGCAGGACGGCGAGGCCCTCGCGGCGTGCCTCGCGGATCTGGTCCCAGATCTGCGCCTGCGCGCCGACGTCCACGCCGCGGGTGGGGTGGGCGGCGATCAGGAAGCGCGGCGTGTGGCTCATCTCGCGGCCGACGATCAGCTTCTGCTGGTTGCCGCCGGACAGGGAGGCCGCCGTGACGTCGATGCCGGGCGTACGGACGTCGTACTCCTCGACGATGCGCCGGGTGTCGGCCTGGGCGCCCTTCGGGTCCAGCCAGAAGCCCAGTTTGCCGCGGGTGTTGGGCTGCTCGGTGACGTGGCCGAGGATGCGGTTCTCCCACAGCGGCGACTCCAGGAGGAGGCCGTGGCGGTGGCGGTCCTCGGGGATGTAGCCGATGCCGTCCTCGCGGCGCTTGCGCGTGGGGTGTCCCGTGATGTCCTCGCCCGCCATGCGGATCACGCCGGAGTCGGCGTGCTTGAGGCCGATGAGCGCGTCGATCAGCTCGGTCTGGCCGTTGCCCTCGACGCCCGCGATGCCGAGGACCTCGCCCTCGTGGATCGTGAAGGAGATGTCGTCGAGCAGCGCACGCCCTGACTCGCCGTCGGCGAGCAGCTTGAGGCCATCGACCTGGATCATCGGGCGGTCGGTGACCGTCGACTCCGCGGTCTCCGGCGTGGGCAGTTCGCTGCCGACCATCAGCTCGGCGAGCTGGCGGGGCGTCGTCTCGGACGGGATCGCCGTGCCCACCGTCGTACCGCGGCGGATGACGGTGATGTCGTCGGCGACGGAGAGGACTTCACCGAGCTTGTGCGAGATGAAGATGACGGACAGGCCCTCGGACTTGAGCTCGCGGAGGTTGTCGAAGAGCGCGTCGACCTCCTGCGGCACGAGCACGGCGGTCGGCTCGTCGAGGATCAGCGTGGTGGCGCCGCGGTAGAGGACCTTGAGGATCTCCACGCGCTGCCGGTCGGCGACGCCGAGGTCCTCGACGTACGCGTCGGGGCGCACCCCGAGGCCGTACCGGTCGGATATCTCGACGATCTTGCGGCGGGCGGCGCCGCCGATGCCGTGCAGCTTCTCGCTGCCGAGGACGATGTTCTCCAGGACCGTCAGCTGGTCGGCGAGCATGAAGTGCTGGTGCACCATGCCGATGCCGCGGACGATCGCGTCGGCGGGGCTGGCGAAGGAGACCTGCTCGCCGTCGACGGTGATGGTGCCCTCGTCCGGCTTCTGCATGCCGTAGAGGATCTTCATCAGGGTCGACTTGCCCGCGCCGTTCTCGCCGACGAGGGCGTGCACGGTGCCCTTGCGGACGGTGAGGTGGATGTCGTGGTTGGCCACGACGCCCGGGAAGCGCTTGGTGATGCCGTTGAGCTCAACGGCGGTGCCACCGGAGGCGGTTGACGTCTTCGCGGTGGGCGGAGGGCTGGTGGACGCGTCGATGGCGCACTCTCCTCGGAGGCCGAAAGGCCTTGAAGGGCCTGAGGGAAAGGGGCCGCCTACGCGCGCAGTGCCCCTGCTGTTAGGGAACTTCCCTGCTGTGGGGGGAAGTTGGGATGTGGCCCGCGCGAACGGGGCGCGGGTGAACCATCGTCCCCCACACCCCGTCACACGAGAATCACGCTGCTGTTACGGCAGTCGTACGGCCGCCGCGCCCGACGGCGTCCGGCGCGGCCGTCGCGCCGTTACGGCTTGGCCTTGACCTTGATCTTGCCGCTCTTGATGCCCTCTTCGGCCTTCTTCACGGCGGCCTGGACATCGGTCATCTTCTTGAACTCGGGGTTCGAGTCGGTGAGCGCGACACCGCCGGAGGCGAGGTCGGCGCGGACGACGCCGCCCTTGGCGGTGCCGCCCTCGACGGCCTTCGCCAGGTTGTAGACCGAGCCCGCGACGTCCTTGGTCGCCGAGGTCAGGATGTACTTCTTGTACTTGGCGAGCGCGTCCTGCTTGTACTGGTCGGAGTCGACGCCGATCGCCCAGACCTTCTTGGCGGCGGCGGCCTCGATGACGCCCTGACCGGAGAGGCCCGCGGCGTGGTAGACCACGTCGGCGCCCTTCTCGATGTGGCCCTGGGTGGCGGTCTTGCCCTTGTCGGGGCTGGTGAACCCGCCGTCCTCGGCCTTCTCCGTCAGGTACTGCTTGACGACCTTGACCTTGGGGTTGGTGTCCTTGACGCCCTGCACGAAGCCGGCCTCGAACTTGTGGATGAGCGGTACGTCCACGCCGCCCACGAAGCCGACGGTCTTCGACTTGGTGACCTTGGCGGCGGTGACGCCCGCCAGGTAGGACGCCTCCTGCTCGCTGAAGACCAGGTCGGAGACGTTGTCGGCCTTGACGGTGTCGTCGTCGACGATGCCGAAGGAGACCTTCGGGAACTTCGCCGAGACCTCCTTGATGGCCGGGGCGTAGGCGTAGCCGACACCGATGACCGGGTTGTAGCCCTGCTTCGCGAGCTGTGTGAGGCGCTGCGCCTTGTCGGCGTCGGACTCGCCGTCGACCGGCTCGACGGCCTTCTCGCCGGTCTTGAACTCGGCGGCGGCCTTCTTCATGCCCTCGGTCGCGGCGTCGTTGAAGGACTGGTCGCCGGCGCCGCCGACGTCGTAGGCGATGGCGACGCCCTTGTTCTTGTCGTCCTTGCTCGCGGCGGCGTCGCTTGACGTGCCACCACAGGCAGAGACGGAGACGGCGAGGGCGGCGGTCGCGGCGCCCGCGACAGCTATTCGAGACACCCGGCGCATAGAGACGAACTCCTTAGTACAAGCAAGCACAAGCACGTACGAGCGCCTCACCCGGCGCTGATTTCGCCGCAGCGTAACGCGCGTAGACCTGACATAAGAACCCTTCTGTCCGGTCCGTTATCGAGCTGTGGCCACGAGGCGTCCGGGGGAAGAACGGACGGTGGGCGCCCCCTTGTCGGGGACGCCCCAAGCGCCGCAAGACGTACTACGTAAAACGTTTTACGGGACGGTCTTGACCTCGACCTTCCCGCTGATGATGTCCTTCTTGGCCTTCTCCACGGCGGCGACGACGTCCTTCATCGCCGTGTATTTCGGATTCGAGTCGGAGAACCCCACCCGTCCCGACTTGAGGTCGTACCGCTGCTCGCCCTTCATGGGCTTGCCCTCGACGACCGACTTCGTCAGGTCGTACACCGCGCCGCCGACGTCCTTGTACGCCGAGCCGAGGATGTGGTCCTTGTACTTGGCGAGGGCCTTCTGCCTGTACTGGTCGGAGTCGACGCCGATCGCCCACTTCTTCTGCGATCCCGCCTCCTGGATGACGCCCTGCCCGGAGAGGCCCGCCGCGTGGTAGATGACGTCCGCACCGGCCTCGATCTGTCCGCTCGCGGCGTTCTGCCCCTTGTCGGGGCTGGAGAATCCGCCCTCCTCGGGCTTCTCGGTCAAATACCGCTTCTCGATTTCGATCTTGGGATCGACGGACTTCACGCCCTGCACGAATCCGGCCTCGAATTTGTGGATGAGCGGAATGTCCACTCCCCCGACGAATCCGACGTGCTTGGCCTTGGTCGCCTTCGCGGCGGCGACGCCCGCCAGATAGGAACCCTGCTCCTCGTGGAAGACCAGGTCGACGACGTTGTCCGCCTTCACGGTGTTGTCGTCGATGATCCCGAAGGTGGTCTTGGGGAACTTCTTCGCCGCGGCCTCCACGGCGGGCGCGTAGACGAAGCCGACACCGACGACCGGGTCGTAGCCCTGCTGGGCGAGCTGTTCGAGGCGCTGGACCTTGTCCGCGCTGGACTCGCCGTCGCCCGGCTCCATGTCCACGCCGCCGATCTTCAGCTCCTTGCGGGCCTTCGAATAGCCCGCGTACGCGGCGTCGTTGAAGGACTGGTCGCCCTGCCCGCCGATGTCGTACGCCAGGCCGATGCCCTTGCCCTTGTACGAGGACGAGCCCGCGGAGCCCCTGTCCTTGCCGTCGTCGTCCTGCGAGGCCTCGCTGCTGGTCTTGCCGCACGCGGAAGCCGCGAGGGCGAGGGACGCCACCGCCACGGCCACTTGGGAAAGTTTCGATACACGACGCATAGGACGTACTCCTTACGTTCCCCAACGCACCGTTGACGGCGCTGATTTCGGCGCACAGTAACGCGCGTAGAAAGGGAGGGGAACGGGGATCAGCACGGCTGTTACCTATTCGTGCCGAGCTGAGTCACTCCCGTTCCGCGTCCAACAGGGCTGCCGCGGTGAAGAGTTCCACGCCCACGGCGATGGCCGACTCGTCCGCGTCGAAGTCGCCCTGGTGCAGATCGCGGACCGTGCGCTCGCCCGGCCTGCGCACCCCGAGCCGCGCCATGGCGCCCGGCACGTGCTCCAGATACCAGGAGAAGTCCTCGCCGCCGAGGCTCTGTTCGGTGTCCTCGACGGAGAGCGGGCCGCACCGCTCCGTCATCGCCTCGCGCAACAGCTCGGTCACCTGCGGGTCGTTGACGACGGGCGGCACACCGCGGATGTAGTTGATCTCGGACTTGGCGCGGTAGAGCTCGGCGATCTCCTGGATGGCGCCGTGCACCAGGTCGGGCGCCTGCCGCCAGGCCTTGAGGTCCAGGCAGCGCACGGTCCCGGAGAGTTCGGCGTGCTGCGGGATGACGTTGCAGGCGTGCCCCGACTCGATGCGGCCCCAGGTCACCGAGAGACCCGAGCGGGCGTCGATGCGCCGGGCGACCAGGGCCGGGACCTCGGTGACGACCTTGGCGGCCGCGGTGACCAGGTCGGTGGTGAGGTGCGGGCGCGCGGTGTGTCCGCCGGGGCCGTCCAGGGCGACTTCGAGGCGGTCGCAGGCGGAGGTGATGGGGCCGTGCCGCAGGCCGATGCGGCCCGCGTCGACGCGGGGGTCGCAGTGCACTCCGATGATCCGGCCGACGCCATCGAGGACACCCGACTCGATGGCGTCGGGTGCACCGCCCGGCAGGACCTCCTCGGCGGGCTGGAAGATCAGCCGGACGGGGCAGGGCAGTTGGCCCCGCGCGGCCAGGTCGGCGAGGACCAGGCCCGCGCCGAGCACCACGGTGGTGTGCACGTCGTGACCGCAGGCGTGGGCGCGGTCCGGCACCGTCGAGCGGTACGGAACGCCCAGCTTGGTGTCGGGGATGGGCAGCGCGTCGATGTCCGCGCGCAGCGCGAGCATGGGGCGTACGCCGTCCCAGTCGCCGATGTCGCAGGTCAGCCCCGTGCCGATGGCGAGCACACGGGGCTCGAGGCCCGCCTCCTCGAGCCGGGCCTTGAGGGCCGCGGTGGTACGGAACTCCTGGTTGCCGAGCTCGGGGTGCGTGTGCAAGTCGCGCCGGAAGGCGACGAGTTCGGCGCGCAGCGACTCGGGCAGCGCGCCGGGCAGTGCTTCCGCGGGAGCGGACTCGGATCCCGGCTCGGCTTCGGACTCGCGGGACATCAATTGGTTCACCCTGTGAAGGGTAAGGCGACGCGGGGGTCAACTGACCCACGATCAACAAAAGTTCAGTCCGATAGGGGAAGAATTCGTGGCCTCGTGGCGCATGGCCGTTGGTCGCGATGGGTAAACTTTTATGCCGCCACGGAGGATGCGGATGCCGTCCGGCCCCTGTAGTGGCGCGTCGCGGCGGCGGGCGCCACTCCGGCAAGGGCCTGATCTGCTCGGCCGTCAACCCCGCCGGGTCCATCGGCCCGGTCGGCTCAGAAGTCGTCGGCGCCGTTACGGAGTTCGGGCGTCCAGTAGCCGGTTGCCCACGCCGCCGGGTCGACGGCGATGCCGCTGCCGCCCGGCGCCTTGACGGCCGCCTGGCCACTGCCGCCCTGGAGCATGACGGAGAACGCCGAGACGGGCTCGGTGTTCTCGTCCTTGCCGCCGTCCGACAGCTTCACCAGGGCGTACGCGGGGGCTCCCGCGGTCAGTACGACGGGGGCCGCGGGCTTGCTCTTGGCGACCGCGGGGACGTTCTCCTTGTGGCTCTCCAGGAACTGGATCTGCGGGAAGCCGTTCATCGTGCAGCTGTGGCCCGAGGTGTTCTTCGCGGTCAGGACGATGTGGGTGTAGGGCGGGCCGCCCCGGTGGGCGGCGCTGATGCTGACGTCCTTGGTGGTGCACAGCGGTGCGGCCTCGGAGCCCGATCCGGCCGATGCCTTCGCGGCACCGTCGCCGCCCGACGTGCCGTCACCGCCCGACGTGCCGCCGCCGTTCGCGGTGTCGGTTCCGTTCGCCGTGTCGGTGCCCTTCCCGGATCCTCCGGTCGACTTCGACGAGGAGGACGAGGAGCTGTCGGCCGCCGAGCCCGCGGACTTCGCGCCGGACCCGTCGTCCCCGCCGCCGCAGGCGGTGAGGGTCAGGGCGAGGGCGGCGGTGGCCGTCGCGGCGAGGACGGTGGTGCGGTTGCGGAAGGTGCGCATGAGGGATCCCCCGAGAGTGGTGACGTGCTGGTGTGCCGGCGTGCTGATGTGCTGGTGCGCTGGTGCGCTGGTGCGCTGGTGCGCTGGTGCGCCAGCATGCTGAAGTTCCGGCGTGAAATCCGCGTATGACCTGCGGACATCCATGAGTCTGCAGCCTGCCGCTCACGCTTCGCCGTCACACCGCTGACGTTCCGCTTACGTCGGGTCGACGGCGTCCTCGGCAAGGGCGTCCGTGCGGGCGTGCAGACGTTCCGCGCACCCCGTGCGGGCCCGCGCGTGACAATGACGGCATGACCGAGGAACACCGCGCGACGACAGCGACCTGGCAGCCCACCGACCCCGGAGTCCTCCGGCTGCCGTCCGGGCGGCTCGTCCGCGGGCGGGGGCTGCGGCATCCGCTGCCGGAGGGTCCTGTCCCCGCCTTCGGGGTCTATCTGCTCGGCAAGGAGCCGGACCGCTTCCCTTGGGAGCAGGACTGGTTGCGCTGGCCCGACTTCCGGCTGCCGAGCGACCGCGCGCGGGCCAGGGACGTGCTGCGCGACGTCTGGGCCCGCGCGAAGAACGAACGCGTCGAGGTCGCCTGCGCGGGCGGGCGGGGGCGGACCGGGACCGCCCTCGCCTGTATCGCCGTCCTGGACGGGGTGCCCGCCGGGGACGCCGTCGCCTTCGTGCGCGCGCACTACGACCGGCACGCGGTGGAGACTCCGTGGCAGCGGCGCTACGTGGCGCGCTTCAGCGGCGCGTGACCCCGCCTCACGCCGGTGCCGTATGGCGTACCGACGTCAGCCGGTGCACGTCCCGTGCCGTCCCCGTCACCCCCGAAAGGAAGCCCTGGGCGCGCGGGGACGCCGTCTCGGTCAGCCAGGCCGGGTCGATGTCGCAGACCGCGACCTTGACGTCGGTGCCCGCGAGGGCGAGGGGCAGGGTGTGCACGACGGTGGAGGGGAAGCTGAGGATGGTGCGGCCGATGGGGCCGCGGCGGGCGATCAGTTCCAGCGGCAGGTCGGGGCGTACGACCTGGAGGCCGGTCTCGACCGCGAGCCGGTGGAGCTTCTCCGCGCTCTCGCGGCGGTGCGCGAAGTAGCGCGTCGCGCCGTGCGTGCGGGACAGGGCGCGGACCGCCTCCACATAGCGGTCGGGGTCCACCACGCCGGTCTCCACCAGGGAGGTGCCGACGAGGTCGGCGCCGCGCGTGATGCGGGGCGGGCCGAAGCGTTCGCGGGTCCAGGCGAAGGCGTTGACGGAGCGGGTCACGCCCTCCGGTGCCTGGTCGATGGGCATGGCGGAGAAGACCTCCACGCTGCGCGCCCTGCCGGGTGTCAGACGGCGCCGCGCCGAGGCCGAGACCGGTGCGAAGACCAGGTCGCGGGGGCCGGGGCGGCCGCCCTTGCGGTGCCAGCGCACCAGGCGTTCGCCGCGGGCGAGCTGGGAGATGAACTCCATGGTCGCCGTGCCGTCGTCGACGACCACCAGGGAGCGGGCGCGGGTGATCGTCAGGAGGAGTTGTACGTAGCGCGAGAAGGGGTCGCCGATCACTATCCGGTCGGCCCTGCGCAGCGGGCCCGCGAGGCCGCCGATGGTGTGGAAGGGGGCCGCGGTGCCGCCGCGCGCCTCCTCCCAGCGGACCTCGACGCCCTCGTCGCGGGCCAGTTGGGCCATGCGGCGCAGCTGGCCGCGGGTCATCGGGTCGTTCGGGGAGAGGACGACGACGGTGAGGCCCCCGGTCGGGCCCGTCGCGGCCGCGGCGTGCGCCCACTCCAGTACGTTCAGCAGCTGAACAGGGCTCTCCACGAAGGCGAGCGTGGAGGGGGCGGTGGCGCCGGTGACGTCGGCGGCTCGGCCGACTCGGGGGCTCATCGTCGTATGTCCGTATCCCGTTAATCCGATTCCGGTTAAAGCGGGCCGCGCGCTCAGACGGCGACCGGCTCGGTAGCTGCGTCTCCGGCGGACTCGCTCTCGGCGACGACGCCGGTGACGCGGCGCAGCTTCTTCATCGGGCCGAGCTCCGACTCGTAGACCTTCTTGACGCCGTCACCGAGGGACGCCTCGATGGTGCGGATGTCGCGGACCAGGCGGGTCAGGCCCTGCGGCTCGACGGAGGCGGCCTGGTCGGAGCCCCACATGGCGCGGTCGAGGGTGATGTGGCGCTCGACGAAGGTGGCGCCGAGGGCGACGGCGGCGAGGGTGGTCTGCAGGCCGGTCTCGTGGCCGGAGTAGCCGATCGGGACGTTCGGGTACTCCTGCTGGAGGGTGTTGATGACGCGCAGGTTGAGCTCCTCTGCCTTGGCCGGGTACGTCGAAGTGGCGTGGCAGAGCAGGATGTTGTCGCTGCCGAGGACCTCGACGGCGTGCCGGATCTGCTTCGGGGTCGACATGCCGGTGGAGAGGATGACCGTGCGGCCCGTCGCGCGCAGGGCACGCAGCAGCTCGTCGTCGGTGAGCGAGGCGGAGGCGACCTTGTGGGCGGGCAGGTCGAACTTCTCCAGGAAGGCGACGGCCTCGGTGTCCCACGGGGAAGCGAACCAGTCGATGCCGCGCTTGGCGCAGTGCTCGCTGATGGCCTGGTACTCGGCCTCGCCGAACTCCACGCGGTGGCGGTAGTCGATGTACGTCATCCGGCCCCAGGGGGTGTCGCGCTCGATGTCCCACTGGTCGCGCGGGGTGCAGATCTCCGGGGTGCGCTTCTGGAACTTGACCGCGTCGCAGCCGGCCTCGGCCGCCACGTCGATGAGCGCGAAGGCGTTCTCCAGGTCACCGTTGTGGTTGATGCCGATCTCGCCGGTGATGTACACGGGCCGCCCGGGGCCCGCCGTCTTCGAACCGAACTGACGGAGGCGGGAGTTGGCGCCGATGGAGGTGATGGTGCTCATGGCAGAACAGTCCTTAACTGTGGAGGGAGTCGAGAGAGGGGCCGAGGATCCAGGTGGCGATCTCTCGGATCGCGCCTTCACCGCCGGGGACGGTGGTGACCGCGCGGGCCGCGCCGCGCACGACGTCGTGGGCACTCGCGACCGCCACGGGCCAGCCCACGAGGGCGAAGCACGGGAGGTCGTTGACGTCGTTGCCGACGTAGAGCACGCGCTCGGGAGCGATGCCCTGCTCCTCGCACCACTGCTTCAGTGCGAGGTCTTTCCTGTCGATGCCGTGCAGGACGGGAAGCTTCAGCTTCCGGGCCCGCGCGGCGACGACCGGGTTCTGTTCCGTGGACAGGATCAGCATGTTCAGGCCGCTCCTGCGGAGGGCCGCGATGCCGAGGCCGTCCCCGCGGTGCACGGAGACGAACTCCCGTCCTTCGGAGTCGATCAGCACCCGGTCGTCGGTCTGGGTGCCGTCGAAGTCGAGGACGACCGCGTCGATGTCGGCGGCGGTCGGGAGGGCGGCCTCGTCTCCGGGACGGGCCGCGTCGAAGAGCGGAGCCAGCGCGCGGGCGCGCGCGAGGTCGTGCGGGTCGTCGACCTCCAGGACGCGGGCCGGGTCGGTGCGGACCGGCTCGGTGTGGCCGAAGAAGCGGTGCTTCTCGGCGCGGAAGCCCGCCGCGTCCATGGCGTAGGCGGCGCCGGTCTCCAGGAGGTCCTGGGGGCGGTCCTGGCGGCGCGGCCGGAAGGACTTGTCGTGGTTGACGCCGTAACCGCCGCGGGTGCGGGTCGAGTTGGCGAGCGTGGTGGTGCCGCCGACGGCGTCGGTGCGGCGTGTCTCCAGGGCCGCGCCCTCGTCCGTGGCGTCGTCCGCCGCGTCGCGCCAGATGAAGCCGTGGAAGGGGGCGACGGTGACGGCGGTGTCCGCGCTGTTCTCCACGACCGCGCCCGCCACCCCGTCGATGTCCTCGCGGGTGAGGAAGGGGCTGGTGCACTGCACGAGCAGGACGACGTCCACGGCGGCGCCGTGCAGGGCCTCGTGGGCGTCCATGGCGTGCAGGACCGCGGCCTCGCTGGTCGCGGTGTCCCCGGCGATCGCGGCGGGGCGCAGGACCACCTCGGCGCCCGCGGCCCGGGCGGCCTCGGCGATCACGTGGTCGTCGGTGGAGACGACGACGTCCGTGACCAGGCGGGCGGCCAGGCACTCGCGGATGGCCCTGGCCACCAGGGGCACACCGCCGACCGGGGCGAGGTTCTTGGCGGGCACACCCTTGGAGCCGCCGCGGGCGGGGATGACGGCGAGGACGCGGCGCACCTGCGTGCCCGCCGGGTCGGGGTGGGGCATGGGGGCTCCTGGGATGTCGGCGGAGGAGGGGTGGGGGTTCACGTCGGGTCCGGGGCCCGGTCCGCGAGCGGGGCTCACAGCTCCCCCATCCGCCGGATGACGGGGGCCACGCGCTGCACTCCGTGGCGGTAGGCGCCGCGGGCCGCCCGGCGCACGATCTGCCGTACGGGGCCCGGCTCCTTGTCGGCCGTGGGGGCGCCGGGCAGCGGCGCCCCGTCGGGGCCGAGGTGGTGGCGGGCGAGGATGCCGGGCAGATAGCCGCGGGCGGTGGTGAGGCTGTAGTACGGCTTCAGGGGCGGGAGTTGGCCCGCGGCGGCCGCGGCGAGCAGGCCGGTGACCCGCTCGCGCGCCCCGTCGAAGGCGCTCTCGTACGTCCCGTCGGCGGCGACGCCCTGCCGGGCCAGCCACGTCTCGTCCGGTTCGGGCAGGTGGCCCGCGTCGAGCCGGTCCCAGGAGGTGAGGCATCCGGAGCCGGTGAAGTGGTGGTTGCCGAGCGCCTCGCGCACCCCGAGGTCGGTGAGGACGGCGGTGGGGATGCGGCGGTGCAGGGATTCCAGGGCGGCGGTGGAGCTGACGGTGACGAGCAGGTCGGTGCGGTCGAGGACCTCGCCCATGTGCCCGTAGACGAGGCGGCAGTTGGCGGGCAGGCCGCCGTCGACGCGCTGCGCCAGCTTCTGGTAGGGCAGCTCCTCGATGTGCGTGGTGTGCTCGCCCGGCTTGCTGCGCAGCTTGAGCAGCACCTCGCGGTCGGGGTGCAGCCGGGCGTGTTCGACGAGGCGGCGCAGCAGGTAGCCGCGCTGGGCCGCGCTGTCCGGCACGGAGGGCTGGGCGGCGAAGACGACGGTATAGGGGTCGTGCTTCTCGTACGGGGCTCCGCCGAGGAACGGCAGCGCGGCCTCCGTCACCGATGCGGCGTTGGCGCCCACCCCTTCGTACACGGCACGGAAACGCTCCGCGTCCTGGCGGGAGTTGGCGAGGACGACGTCGGCGCCGTGCCGCAGGAGCAGGCCGTCGGCGAGCTTCTCGTAGACGACGCCGACATAGCCGGTGACGACGACGGGGCGCCTGCCGCGGCCGCCCGCGATCCTGGCGTCCTCCGTGACGCGGGCGAGGCCGTGCAGGACGGCCTGGACCGCGCCGCCCACCAGGGCGAGCACGATCACGTCGGGCGCGTCGCGCTCCATCTCCCGCAGGAACTCGATCGCGGTGACCTCGCGCAGGGAGTCCGCACGCACGCCCACTTCTTCGAGCTGCCGGGGCGTGGGAGTGGCCCGGCCGCGCAGCAGATATCCGCTGAGCCGATGCCCGTCGGAGGTAGGCCCGTCGGAGATATGACCGTCGGACCGACTGTCCGATACAATGCGGTTCGCGGTGAGAGCGCCCCATTTCCATCGCGTATCGGAATCGGCGAGCACGGCGACCCGCAGCGGGTTTCGATGACTTCCTTGCACGTCCCAGACGCTAGGAAGGCATTTCGATTCGCGGCCCAACTCAGGTGCAACAAACGGTTAACAGCATGCCGACGAATGGCGAATCGACCCCGGAAATGGCAGGCGGGAGGGCCGGTTAACCATTCCGCCACGCGTCGTTCACCTGACATCCCACTGCGGGTCGACCCGAATCACGGGCCGACACCTAACGTCACCCACGTGGTTAAGCTCTCCGTCATCGTGCCGTTCTACAACGTGCAGCAATACGCGCCCGACACCTTGAAGAGTCTGCGTGCGAACGCGCGTGACGACTTCGAATTCATTCTCGTCGACGACTGTTCGCGCGACGAGACTCCGGACATCCTGGAGCGAGCGGCGCGCGAACTCCCCGGTGCCGTCCATCTCAGACATGAGACGAACGGCGGCCTGGCGACCGCCCGCAACACGGGCCTTGACGCGGCGCGCGGCGAGTACCTCACCTTCCTGGACGGTGACGACTGGCTCGCCCCCGGCTATTTCGCCCAACTGGTCGCCGCCATCGAGGAGTTGGGCTGCGACTTCGTCCGCACCGACCATGTGCAGTGCACCGCGCGGGCCCGCAGCGTGCACCGCGTCCCGCACGGCAGGCGCGGCGTGGTGCTCAATCCGCGCGACGTCATCCTGCCCGCCGACCGCTCGACGTCCGTCGACTACGCCTACGCCTGGGCCGGCATCTACCACCGCCGCCTCGCGGACGCGGGGCTGCTCCACTTCACCGACGGGCTGCGCACCGCGGAGGACCGGCCCTGGATCTGGCGGCTGCACCGCGAGGCCGAATCCTTCGCCGCGGTGGGGCTGCTCGGCGTGTTCTACCGGCGCGGCGTCGCCTCGTCGTTGACGCAGATCGGTGACGTACGACAGCTCGATTTCATCAAGGCATTCGACCAGGTGGTACGGGAAACGGCCGCCGACCGGGACGCGGACGAACTCCTCCCGAAGGCCGTGCGCACCTATTGCGCGATCATCTCCCACCATTTGGGATCCATCGAAAGGTTCGAGCCATCCGTGGCGCGCAAATTGAAGTCAATGAGTGCGGCCGCGCTGAAGCGGATGCCGCAGGGCGTGCTCGACGACGCGCTCGACTCCATGGACATACAGCGGGCGACGCGACTGCGCAGGCTGCGCAGGCGCCCGGTGTCGGCGGAGGTGGCCGCGTAATGGCGAAGCCCGAGACGGCGCCCCGCAGCAGGCCCCGTACGACGCAGATCTTCCTGGCGTCCACGCTGTACGGCGCCGCGACGCTCGCCGCCGCCCTGGACGCCGACCGCTTCGGCCCCGCCGACCGGCGCATCCTCCTCGTCAGCAACAACGCGGCGACGCCCGAGACGACGACGCCCCTGGACGAGATGCCGGGCTTCGAGCGGCTGCGCGGCAGATTCGACGAGGTGCGGTCCTGGAACGAGGCCATCTCCCCTTTTCATCCGGGTGGCTGGGCCCCGCGCGGCGACGACGTCGTGCTGTGGGAGCGCTACGTCCGGCTGCTCTGGGACCTCGGTGACGACGCCGTCGAGCTGGCCGTCGAGTCGATCCAGGTCAACCCGGCGCTCGCCCTCGCGCAGATCTTCACCGGCGCCCCCGTGGACGTGTACGCCGACGGCCTGATGAGCTACGGCCCGACCCGCAACAAGATCGACCCGCTGGTCGGCACGCGCGTGCGCCGCCTGCTCCACCTCGACCTGGTGCCGGGGCTCACCCCGCTCCTGCTCACCGAGTTCGGGGTCGCCCCCGAGGTCGTACCGACGGAAACGTTCCTGAAGGTGCTCGGCGAACTCGCCGAGGACGACCGGGAGTTGGCGCTGCCCGAGCTGGAGGCGCCCGCGCTCGTCCTCGGCCAGTACCTCTCCGCGCTCTCCATCCTCACCGCCGAGGAAGAGGAGGAGCTGCACATCCGCATGGTGCGCGGCGCCGCCGAACTCGGCCACACCCGCGTCGTGTTCAAGCCGCACCCCACGGCCCCGGCCCGCTGGTCGCGCTCGCTGGAGAAGGCCGCGCAGACGATGGGCGTCGAACTGACCGTCCTGGACACGCCGGTGCTCGCCGAGGTGCTCTACCAGCGGATGCGGCCCGCGCTCGTCGTCGGCTGCTTCTCGACCGCGCTGCTCACCGCGTCCGCGCTGTACGGCCTGCCCGCCGCCCGCACCGGCACCGACCTGCTCCTCGAACGCCTCGCGCCCTACCAGAACAGCAACCGCGTCCCCGTCACCATCGTCGACGCGCTCCTTCCCGAACTCACCGACCGCGCCGCGGTCACCGAACGCAGGGCGGGCATGGGGGTCGGCGATCTGACCGGGCTCCTCAAGGCCGTCGGCTTCGCGATGCAGCCGCAGATCTACCCCGGCCTGCGCGCCGACGCCGAGCGCTATCTCACGCGGAACCTCGGCGCCCGCACCTGGCGGTACTTCAAGCGGCGCCGGCTCACCGCGCTCGCCCTGCCCGGCGCGCTGCCCTCGCAGCTCGCCTTCATCCCGCGCAACGCGGCGGTACGCAGGGTCGCCCGCCGCGCCCGTTCCGTGCAGCGCACCATCAAGCGGACCGCGCTCGGATGACCGCTCCGGCAGCCACGCTCCCGAAGACATCCCCGGGAGCGGACACCACGTCCCGCACACCCCCGAACGGCACCGTGCACGCCCGCGCGAGACCGCGCCTGCGCGCCCTCGACGGGCTCCGTCTGGTCGCGGCGCTGATGGTCGCGGCCTACCACTACGGCGGCAGGGACGGCGAGATCGCGCAGGCCTGGGGCAGCTCCCCCAGGGACCAGTTCCCCACCGCGAGCAGCTGGTTCGCCTACGGCTGTCTCGGCGTCCAGATCTTCTTCGTGATCAGTGGCTTCGTCATCTGCATGAGCGGCTGGGGCCGCCCCCTGCGGTCCTTCTTCGCCTCCCGTGCCTCACGTCTGCTGCCCGCCTACTGGGCGGCGATCGTCCTGGTGACGGCGGTCTTCGCGCTCCCCGTGGTCAGTTACGCCGCGGTCTCGCCCAGCGACGCGCTGGTGAACCTCACCATGCTCCAGCAACCGCTCGGCGCGGACCGGGTGCTGGGCGTCTGCTGGACGCTCTGGGCCGAGCTGCGCTTCTACGCCCTGTTCGCGCTGTGCGTCGTCCTGCCGGGCGCGACGCGCGCCCGCGTGGTGCTGTTCTGCGCGGTGTGGACCCTTGCCGCGGCGATCGCCGACGCCGCGGACGAACCGCTCCTCGACGTGGTCCTGATGCCGGAGTACGCGCCGTTCTTCATCGGCGGCATCGGCATCTATCTGCTGCACCGCGACCGCCGCGACGTCACGGCCTGGGGCATCGTCGGGGTGAGCTGGCTGATCGGCCAGCACTACGCGGTCGCGGGGCTGTGGCACGCGCCGGACCCGGACTTCTTCTCCTACCGCTCCTCGCTCGGGATCATCGCGGTGGTCACCGCGGGCTTCGCCGCGGTGCTCCTGATCGCCCTCGGCTTCCTGCACCGGGCCGACTGGCGCTGGCTGACGGTGGCGGGGGCGCTGACGTACCCCTTCTATCTGGTCCACGAGCATCTGGGCTGGGTGACGGTGGCGGCGCTGCACCGGAAGCTGGGCCTGCCCTCGTACGCGACGTTCGCGCTGACGATCACCGCGATGCTGCTCCTCGCGTGGCTCCTCCACCGGTTCGTGGAGAAGCGGCTCACCCCCTTGATCCGCGGGGCGCTCACCCGGAGCCGGTAGCTCCGAGCGTCGCCCCGATCCCCGCGACGACCGCGGCGAGTCCCGTGTCGAAGCCGCGGTCGTAGTCGCGGAACATCTCCGCGCCCGCGGCCGCGGCGAGCGGGTACGCGGCCAGGCGCTCGGCGCGCGCCACCAGGTCGTAGCCGCCGTCGCCCTGCGCGGGGTCGGGGCCCATCGCTTGTTCCTCGATGACGTGCCCGATGGTGTAGCTGTACGCCGTGAACCAGGCCCGCGCGGCCGCGCCCGGCGTGAATCCCGCCTCGGTGAGCACCCGCAGATGGGCCTCCATGGGGTCCGCGTAGGACAGGTCCGTGAAGTGCGTGCCGCTGAAGACCTTGGCGCCGTCGCGGTAGCGCAGCAGATGGGCGCGAAGCAGCCGCATCGAGGTGGTGAGCGCCGTCCGCCAGTCCGTGTGCGGCGCGGCGAGGAACTCCTCGCCCATGCGCCGCTGCATCTCGGTCGCCATCTCGTCGAGCAGCGCCTGCTTGTCCTTGAAGTGCCAGTACAGGGCGGGCGCCTTCACGTCCAGGCGCTGCGCGATGGCGCGCAGGGTCAGCCCTTCGAGTCCGGTCTCGTTCAGCAGGTCGAGGGCGGTGCGCGCCACCAGGGCGCGGTCCAGCTTCGTCGTGGCCACCTTGACAACTTAACACCGTTAAGCGCACCCTCTCGCCATGGAACTTAACAACGTTAAGGAAACCGGTGTCCTCATCGTGGGCGCGGGCCCCACCGGCCTCGCCCTCGCCTGCGACCTGGCCAGGCGCGGCGTGCCCGCCCTCGTCGCCGAGCAGGCGCCCGCCCTCTTCCCCGGCTCGCGCGGCAAGGGCATCCAGCCCCGCACCCTGGAGGTCCTCGACGACCTCGGGGTGGCCGAAGCGGCCCTCGCCGCGGGCGGGCCCTACCCGGTCGGCATGGTGTGGCGGGACGGTGCACGGCAGGGCGAGCACCGCATGTTCGACGCGCCGGAGCCGACCGCGTCCGCGCCGTACACCGCACCGCTCATGCTCCCCCAGTGGCGCACCCAGGAGATCCTCCTCGCCCGCCTGCGGGAACTCGGCGGCGACGTCACGTTCGGCGCGGCGGTGTCCGGTCTCGCGCAGGACGCGGCCGGGGTCACCGCACGGCTCGCCACGGGCGCGACGGTGCGCGCGGCGTACGCGGTGGCGGCGGACGGCGGCCGCTCCACCGTGCGCCGGGCCCTCGGCATCGCCATGACGGGCGAAACGGTCGACCCCCATCCGGTGCTCGTCGCGGACGTCCGCATCCCCGCGCTCGACCGCGACCACTGGCACATGTTCCCGCCCGCCGACGACGACGGCCTGCCCGCGGCGCTCTGCCCGCTGGCCGGGACCCCGGACTTCCAGCTGACCGCCCAGTTCCCCGCGGGGGCCACCCCCGACCTCTCCCTCCAGGGCGTGCGCGACCTGGTCGCCGCCCGCACGCACCTGTCCGCCGAGGACGTCACCGAGGTCCGCTGGGCCTCGGACTTCCGGCCGCGCGCGGCACTGGCCGACCGCTTCCGCGCGGGCCGCGTCCTCCTCGCGGGCGACGCGGCGCACGTCCACTCCCCCGCGGGCGGGCAGGGCCTGAACACCAGCGTCCAGGACGCGTACAACCTCGGCTGGAAGCTGGGCGCGGTGCTGCGCCACGGAGCTCCGGACACCCTGCTCGACACCTACGAGGAGGAGCGGCTGCCCAACGCCGCGCGGATGCTGGGCCTTTCGACCCGCATCCACCGCGGCGAGGCACGGCGCGGGGCGGCGACCCGGCAGCTCGACATCGGCTACCGCGACGCGTCCCTCACGGCGGAGACCCGCACGGGCCTGCCCGACGAGGCACTGCGGGCGGGCGACCGTGCGCCGGACGGGCCGTGCGGCGGCGCGGGCGGGCGGCTCTTCGACGCGTTCCGGGGCCCGCACTGGACGCTCCTTGCGGTGGGCACGGACGCCGAACTCCCGCCACTGGACGGCACACTGGTCCACCCGCACCGCGTCCCCGCATGCCAGCCCTACGGCAAGGGCCTCTTCCTGGTCCGGCCCGACGGATACGTGGGCTGGGCGGGCGACGACGCGACGGGCCTGCGGGAGTACGCGGCGGCCCGGCAGCTCACCCGGCCGCGAACGGCGGCCCGGCCGACCGGTTGACCTCAAGTCGACTTGAGGTCATACGTTCGCGGTCATGACGACCTTCACGTACTCGCACGACGACGCCGGCCTCATCAACCAGCCCATCGGCTACTGGAGTTCGGCCGCCGGTTCCGCCGTGGTCCACCACATCCGCACCAACCTCGCCGAGCTCGGCATCACGCAGCCCCAGTGGTGGGTGATCGGGCAGCTCATGAACGCGCCGGAGAACGGCCGCGACCGCAACGAGGTCGTGACCACCCTGCGGGGCTACCTCGACCTCGGCGACGGCGCCCTGATGCACGACATCAGCGCCCTGCACGACCGCGGCCTGATCACCGAGGACACCGCGGGCCGCATCGCCCTCACCGACGAGGGCCGGGCGCTGCAGGCCCGCGCGGCCGAGCGCCAGAAGCGGATCCGCGCGGAGATCCACGAGGGCATCACGGACGAGGAGTACATCCTGACGCTCAAGGTCCTGCAGCGCATGATCCACAACGTGGGCGGCACGGCCTGGCACCACTGAGCGACGGGCGGGCGCCCGGCCGCGGGCGCACGCTCAGACGCGCCCGGCCGCAGGCGCACGCTCAGACACCGCCGGGCGACGGGCGCACGCTCAGACGCTGCTGAGCGACAGCTTCACCGCGAACCCGAGGAACAGCGCGCCCGCCGCCGACGTGGCACCCGCGGAGAGCCGCTTGCGGCGGCGGAACGCGGCCGCGAGCTTGGTGCCGCTGAAGATCAGCGCCGTGAGGTAGAGGAAGCTCGCGATCTGCGCGAGGACCCCGAGCACCACGAAGGAGAGCGCCGGGTAGGCGTACCCGGGATCGACGAACTGCACGAAGAAGGCGATGAAGAACAGGATCGCCTTGGGGTTGAGCAGGCTGATCACCAGCGCCCTGCGGAACGGCCGCTCGCCCGCGCCCTCGGCCCCGCCGTCCGCCGGATCCGCGTCGGCGATCCGCTCGCGCCGCGCCCGCCACATCCCGAGGGCGGCCCGCAGCATCCCGAACGCGAGCCAGGTCAGATACCCGGCGCCCGCGTACTTGACGATGCCGAAGAGCACCGCGTTGGCCTGCAGCAGCGAGGCCACACCGGCCGCCGACAGCGTCATCAGCACGGTGTCGCCGCACCAGACGCCCGCGGCGGCGGTGTACCCGGTGCGTATGCCCCGGCGCGCGGCGACGGAGAGCACGTACAGCGAGTTCGGCCCCGGCAGCAGCACGATGAGGACGAGGCCCGCGAGATACGTAGGAAGGTCTGTGACACCCAGCATGGCCGGAGTGTCGCATGTGCATACGACATCGGGAACATGCGTCCGAAGAACGGACACCTGCGGGCGACGCCGCCCCGTCACCCTCTTGCGCCCGGTACGCGGAGTGCGGACCATGCGCTCTACGGGACGTGCACGGAGCATCGGGCGACGCACACGGGGGCGCGATGGCGCGAGTACTGCCTTCTTGGGAGGTGCCGTTCGCCACGGAGTCGCTCCCCAAGGAGCATCTGTCCCTCCTCACGGCCGTCGGCACCGGCATGACGGACCGGATCCGCTTCCTGGAGCACTTCGAGGAACACGCCGCCGAGCAGCGCGAGGGCACCTACCTCCTCGGCCTCGCCCACCTGCGGTGCGGCATGCCGTTCGGGGCGCTGCTCATCCTGTCGGACCTGGCCGAGGAACGGCCCGAGCACATCCCGCTGCGGGTCGACGTCGCCACGGCGCTCGTCCACGCGGGCCGGGCCGAGGCCGCGCGGGCGCTCCTCGAACAGGCCCGCGAGACGCTGCGGCAGCGCGGCGGCGGGCTGAGCACGCGCTGGCTCGCACGGATCGGGGAGCGCCTCGCGTGGCTGGACCGGTCCGCGGAACTGCGGGACCTGGAACGGAAGTTCCTGGTGCTGCGGGCCGCCGCCTGGGACGAGGTCCCGCACGACACCATGCCCGTGGAGACCATGCTCCGGTACGCGCAGACCCTGTGCGCTCTCGGTGAACTGGACGACGCCGCCGAGCCGTTCTGGGACGCCGCGCGGGTCGTGACCCGGGCGATGAAAGCGGGTCCGGTCCGCGTCGCCATCCTGGAGATGCTCGTCCGCATCACCCGCTCGGGCCTCCCTGTCTCGCTCCAGCGGATCGCGCTGGACGCCCTGCGGCGGCAGGCCCCCGGCTCACCCGTGCTCCGGGCCGCGCGGGCCCTCACCCTGGAAGAACGCACGCTGCGCCGCCGCGAGGCCCGCTCCGAATGGCACGTCATCCGGGAGGACTTCGAGTACGGCGACGACGAGACCCGCGCCCGCGCCCTGCAACGCGTCCAGCAGCGGGCCATGTGCGGGGACCACCGTTCGCCCTTCCTGGCCGTCTGGGTCTCCGTCAACGCGCGGTCCGGCCGGACGGAGATGGCGCGCGCGATGAGCGCGGAGGTCGCGGAGGAACCCGACATGGAACCCGGCGACCTGCTGTGGATCGCCGAGTCCCTCGCGTCGTGCGGACTGCGGGACGAGGCCCTGGACCACGCGCGCCGCTGCGCCCGGCACACCGACGCCCCGGAGGAAGCGGCCCTCGCCGAGGCGTTCTTGGAGGGTCTCGATGGCGCAGCTCGGTGAGGAGGCCATGTCGGCCGTCGTACGCATGATGGTCGCCGCCACCTTCGACGAGGTGACGACGCTCCTGGAGCAGATCCCCCTGTCCCAACGGGAGTCGGCGGCGCATCTCTTGAGGTGGATGGACGGCCTGGACGGGGATGAGGGCGGGGACGAGGACGGGGGCGGCGACCGTCGGCCCCGTACGGCGGAACTGCACACGTTTCTGGCGGAGTTGTGCGTGTCCGGGTTCGCCGCACCGGGCGGCGCGGGGGCCGACGCGGCGGCGGCGACTGCGGCTACGGCTACGGCTACAGCTACAGCTGGTCCGGCTACCGCGACCGGCACCACCGGCACCGCAGCCGATGCCGCCCCCGCCGAAGCCCCCTCCCCCGACGCTCACACCCAGCCCGCCGACTTCCCCGCCCTGCTCGGCCTCGCCGCGCGCGCCCCCGGCCTGCTCGCCGCCCACCGGAGCCTGCGCAGGCATCGCGCCCTGCTCCCGGACGAGCCCGTGCGGGCGGCCCTGCGGCTCATGGAGTCCGGCGGGCCGCTCGCGGAGGAGGACGACGCGGTGCAGGCGGGGCTGCTCGCGGCGCTCACTCCGTTGAGCGGGAGTCCGCCCGACCGGGTCACGGGCCTGTGCAACTGGGCGCTCGCGCTGGCCAGGCAGAAGCGGACGCGCCGCGCCCTGTTCCACGCGTCGCGCGCCGTCGCGCTGCAGGAGGCGGCGGGCGACGACCGGTCCCTGCTGCCCGCGTATCTCGCGCTGACCGCCGCCCTGGCCGACCTCAACGACCGCGCGCAGGTGCGCCGCGCGCTCAACCACGCGCTGGACCGGGCCCGCGGCCGCCCCGACGCGTCCCCGCACGACGCGGCCAACGCCCACGCCCAGCTCGCGGCGCTCTGCGTCTTCCAGGACGTCCGCCACCAGGAGGCGCTGGAGCACCTGGCGGCGATCCAGGCCCTGCGGGAGGCGGGGGCGAGGTCGCCGCTCCCCGAGCCGACCCTGCGGGAGCTGCAGGCACGCGCGTGGGAGGGCGTCGGCGCGTACGGGGCGGCCGTGCGCGCCTTCCGGGGCCTGCTCGCCGACGCGGGCGACGACGGCACCGGGGAGCGGCGCCGCCAGACGACGCTGTGGCTCGCCCGGTGCACGGCGGCGCGCGGCCGCCACCGCGAGTCCCTGCAGCTCCTCCTGGCCGAGATCGCGCGGAACGAGGCCGAGGCGACGCAGCAGCACCCCCAGATGCGCCTCCAGGTGGCGCTCTCCTTCCTGCGCGAGGCGCGCGAGGGCCGCGGGAACCGCGAGGAACTGCTCCGGCAGGCGGCGCACTGCCTCGTCCTGTGTCTGTTCGACGCGGCGGGCCTGATCCGGTGGGCGGGTCTTGGCGAACTGTTCCTGGGCCTCGCGGACCTGGCCGTGCTCGACGGCGAACCCGACGCGGCCGCCGACCACTTGCGGGACGCGCTGGTCATGACGACCCCCGCCGCACGGGACGACGAGCCGCACGCGATCCGCGTGACGACCCGCCTGATCGCCCCCTTCCTGCGGGCCCTCGGGGAACAGCGGGCCGACATGGGGGAGCTCCTGTCCTACGCCTGTCATCAGGCGCGAGCCGCCATCGAGGGCAACCCGCAGATCGGGATCGCGCTGACCCGCATCCGCATGCTGGCCCTGGAGCGCCTGTCCCGCGTCGCGGCCACGCCGGAGCAACGCGCCGCCCACGAGGCCGAGTTGACGGATCTCTACGCGGCCTGTCTCGCCGACGACACCTGGTACGTCGTACGCGACCTCTGCCTGCCCCTCGCCGACCTGCTGGCCGCCGCGCACGGCCCCGCGGCCGCCGAGGCCCACCTGCGCGCCACCCTCGCCGCCGCCGAACGCCACGAAAGGACCGGCGACACCGTCGGCATGCGCCTCGCCCTCGCCCGGGTCGTCGCCGAGGACCCGGACCGGCGGCAGGAGGCCTTCGACCTGCTCTGGGAGTGCCGCGGGCTGTTGCTGCGGCAGCAGGCGAACGACCACGGCGCGCACTCCTCGCAGGAGTGGGCGGGCCAGACCCTGCCCGTGCACGAGGAGCTGCTCGCCCTGCTGCTCGGCGACGGCGCGGACCTGCTGCGGCTGCCGGACCACCGCTCCGCCCCGTGGCTCGCCTTCGAACTGCACGAGGAGGTGAAGTCGCGGGGCATCGTGGAGGACAGGTCACGGCTGCCGTTCCCGCCGCCCGCCGCCTCGTACGTCGATCCCGAACTCCTGGCGGCCGAGGCCGGGTTGCTGCCCGGTCTGCGCAGGCTCCTGCGCGAGGCCGACCGGGCCGAGCCGGGCCGGGGGCAGCCGGGGGCCGCCGCGCTCCTCGAACGCGTCAGGGAGAGGGTGGCCGAGAAGGCCGCCGAGATCGGCCGCACCGCGCCGGGACACGAGCGCATGCGCCTGGCCCGTGGCATCGACCTGGCGGGGGCGCTGCGCCTCGTCGACGCGCACGCGCCCGCCGAAGGGCTCGTCCTCGCCTCGTACTTCATCGGGGAGCGGCACAGCTTCTGCTTCGTGATCGCCTCGGGCGAGCGGCGTCTGCGCACCTACCGCGTGCCCATCACCCGGGCCGCCCTGCACACCGCGGCCGACACGATCCGGCGCACCGTGGACGGCGACCCGGAGACCTTCCCGCCGCGGCCGAAGATCCATCCGCGCCGCCCGGTGCCGCTCCCGCTCGACGAACTCGCGGGCCCGCTCCTGCCGTTCCAGGACGCGCTGGAGGGACGCGCGCTGCTGTGCGTCGCCCCGCACGGCCCGCTGTCCGTCCTTCCGCTGCACGCGCTGCGCCTCGCCGACGGCCGGTACGTCGCCGAGCGGGCCGCCCTCGTCTATGCGCCGAGCGTGTCCACCCTGGAGTATCTGCTGCTCGACCGGCCCGCACGGCCCGAGCGCGTGCTGCGCGTCGACGTCGCCTCGCTGGAGGATCTGGCGGCCACGGACACCGTCCAGGGCTTCGACGACTCCGTGCCCGCGGGGCTCGAAGGCCCCGGGCGGACCGCCCTGACGGGCACCGCGGCGACCCCGCGGAGCGTGCTGACGGCGCTCGGCGAGCACGACCTGGCGTACATCGCCTGCCACGGCCACTCCGGCGACGGCGAGCCCGGCGACGCCGCGCTGATCCTGACCGACGGCCGCGCGCACGCCAGCATGCACGCGAGCGCCGCGCTGCCCGACGCGCTGCCGTTCCTGCTGCGCGCCCGGGACATCACCACCACGTCGGCCACGCCGGACACCGTCGTGCTGCGCGCCTGTTCGGCGGGCTGGCACGATCCCGCGCACCTCGGCGAGGACTTCACGGGCCTGACGCAGGCGCTGTTCCGCGAGGGCACGCGGACCGTGGTGGCGCCCATCTGGCGGGTGAACCAGCACAGTTCGGCCGAGCTGCTCGACGGCATCGCGCGCGAGCGCCTGGCCGGTGAGCCGCTGTGGCGTTCGCTGTGGCGGGCCCAGCGGCGGCTGATGACCGACGGCGAGCGCCCCTGGCTGGCGCACCCCTACCACTGGGCGGGCTTCATCCCGCTCGGCGACTGGCGGTGAACGCCCCGGCCACGGCGGCCGGGCCACCGCGACCCCACGAGCACGGGAGACACCGGACCATGAGCAGCGTCGACCTCGACTTCGCCCACCTGTCGGACCGCACCGTCGTCCTCGCCCTGGAGGAGATCACCCACACCCTGACCGGCGCCGCGCCGACGCCGCTGCCCGTGTCCAGTGCCGGGGAGGCCGCCGAGGTGGTCGACGCGCTGTTCGCGGCCGCGGGGGTGGCGCCGCCCGCGGGGGGCCCGGCGGCTCCCGGTGCCGCCCGCGCCGTCCTTGCCAGGCTCGCCGCGGACGAGGACAGCGCCGCGGTGAGCGCGCCCGTGCTCGCCGATCCCCCGGCCGACGACCAGATGGGGCTCGCGGAGTCGGCGGACCACATCGTGGTGATCGGCGCCGTCATCGCCTGGCTGCGGCTCAAGGTCGACTTCCGGTTCCACCGCAAGGACGGCGTGAACGAGGTCGAGTTCGAGCTCTCCCAGAAGCCGCCGACGGCCGGTTATCTCCAGGAACTCGCCCAGATCGTCAGGGACTTCTTCCAGCCGCAGCCGTAGGCGCCGCGGCCCGTCAGAACGCGTCCGTGGGCACGTAGGACCCCCACACCTCCCGCAGCGCCCCGCACACCTCGCCCACCGTCGCCCGCGCCCGCAGGGCTTCCTTCATCGGGTAGAGGACGTTCGCGTCGCCCTTCGCCGCCTCCTTGAGCGCGGCGACGGCGGCGTCCACCGCGCCCTGGTCGCGGTCGGCCCGGAGCGCGGCGAGGCGGGCGGTCTGCCGCTCCTCGATGGCCGGGTCGACGCGCAGCGGCTCGTACGGCTCCTCCTCGTCGGCACGGAAGCGGTTGACGCCGACCACGACGCGTTCGCCCGATTCGGTCTCCTGGGCGATGCGGTAGGCGTTGCGCTCGATCTCGTTCTTCTGGAAGCCCTGCTCGATGGCATGCACGGCGCCGCCCAAGTCGTCGACGCGCCGCATGAGTTCGAGCGCGGCCCGCTCCACGTCGTCCGTCATGCTCTCCATCACGTACGACCCGGCGAACGGGTCCACCGTGGCCGTCACGTCCGTCTCGTACGCGAGGACCTGCTGGGTGCGCAGCGCGAGGCGCGCGGACTTGTCGGTGGGCAGCGCGATGGCCTCGTCGAAGGAGTTGGTGTGCAGCGACTGGGTGCCGCCGAGCACCGCGCCGAGGCCCTGGACGGCGACCCTGACCAGGTTCACCTCGGGCTGCTGCGCGGTGAGCTGAACGCCCGCGGTCTGCGTGTGGAAGCGGAGCATCAGCGACTTGGGGTTCTCGGCGCCGAACTCCTCGCGCATGACGCGAGCCCAAATGCGCCTGGCCGCACGGAATTTGGCGACCTCCTCCAGGATCGTCGTACGGGCGACGAAGAAGAAGGAGAGGCGCGGGGCGAAGTCGTCCACGTCCATGCCCGCCGCGACCGCCGTGCGGACGTACTCGATGCCGTCGGCGAGGGTGAAGGCGATCTCCTGCGCGGGCGACGCCCCGGCCTCCGCCATGTGGTAGCCGGAGATCGAGATGGTGTTCCACTTCGGGATCTCGGCCCCGCAGTACCGGAAGATGTCCGCGATCAGGCGCAGCGACGGCTGCGGCGGGAAGATGTACGTGCCGCGCGCGATGTACTCCTTGAGCACGTCGTTCTGGATCGTGCCGGTGAGGCGCGCGGCGTCGACCCCCTGTTCCTCGGCGACCAGTTGGTACATGAGGAGCAGGAGCGCGGCGGGCGCGTTGATCGTCATCGAGGTGGAGACCTGGTCCAGCGGGATGCCGTCGAAGAGCACCCGCATGTCCTCGACCGAGTCGATGGCGACCCCCACCTTGCCGACCTCGCCGTGCGCGATCGGGGCGTCGGAGTCGTGGCCCATCTGGGTCGGCAGGTCGAAGGCGACGGAGAGGCCCGTCGTGCCGTGCTCGATGAGCTGCCGGTAGCGGGCGTTGGACTCCGTCGCCGTGCCGAAGCCCGCGTACTGACGCATCGTCCAGGGGCGGCCCGTGTACATGGAGGGGTAGACGCCGCGCGTGAAGGGGTACGCGCCGGGGGCGCCGAGCCGCTCCGCGGGGTCCCAGCCCGCCAGCACCTCGGGGCCGTACACGGGCTCGATGGGCAGTCCTGACTCCGACTCGTGTGTCATGTCTCCAGCTTGCGCCCGCGCCCGGCACGCGTCACTCGCGGCAAACGGGGAAACACTTCCAGGAGTGGTGTCCAGGAGCACGGGGGGCGTGATGGGCAAGGGCGCGATATCGGTGGGAGCCGTGGCGGTGCTGATGCTGGCCGCGGGGTGCAAGGCGGCGGCGGTCGACACGGACGGCGGGCGGCCGAGTGCGGGAGGCACGGGCGGCGGTGACGCCAGACCGGGGGCGTCGGCCCCTCGGACACCGACACCGACACCCACGCCCAGCCGCACCCCCGATCCCACTCCCACACCCACCCGCACGGAGCGTCCGGCGCCGAAGATCCTCATGGCGACGGGCGCGCGCGGCGGCCAGGTGCGGGAGCTGCAGGCCAGGCTGCGGCAGGTCGCCTGGCTCTTCGAGAACCCCACGGGGACGTACGGCTCGGCCACGACCGCCGCGGTCAAGGGCTTCCAGGGCAAGCGCGGCCTGCCCCGCACCGGCGCGGTCGACACGGTCACCTGGCAGCGGCTGCTCGCCATGACGCGCGAGCCGACGCGGTTCGAGCTGTACTCGGGCGGCGGCATCCCGCCCGCGAAGCCGGATCCGCGCTGTCTGACGGGCCGCGTCCTGTGCATCGCCAAGAGCACCCGCACGCTGACCTGGATGGTCGACGGCAAGGCCGTGTCGACGATGGACGTGCGCTTCGGCGCGCAGTACACGCCGACCCGCGAGGGCACCTTCAGCGTCTACTGGAAGTCGCGGCACCACGTCTCGACGCTCTACCACACCGCCATGCCGTACGCGATGTTCTTCAGCGGCGGCCAGGCCGTGCACTACTCGTCGGACTTCGCGGCGACCGGCTACAACGGCGCGTCGCACGGCTGCGTGAACGTCCGGGACCAGAAGAAGATCGCGCGGCTCTTCGCCGAGGTGCGCAAGGGCGACAAGGTCGTCGTCTACAAGTAGAGAGGTCGCCCGGAAGCAGAAAGGCAGCGTGGGCGGGATCGGGGGAACGTATCCCGCCCACGCTGGTGGCACGGAGCCGAAGGTACGGGGGGAACCCCCGGCTCGTGCGCGGGCCGATGACCAGTCGGCTCACTTCTTACTGCGTCAGAGGGCCGAAAAACGTCACACCTCGCGCCATGATCCGCCGGGTCGGCCCTACGGCAGGTGCGGCAGGGCGCTGTACGTAGGGGCGGGCACCGATCCCGGCATGCTCGGGGACGCCTGCGGCGGGCCTGGGTCGCCGCCCGAGTCGCCGCCGGCGCTGCCGTCCTCACCACCGCCGCTCGACCCGTTGCCGCCGCCGTTGCCGCCTTCGTTGCCGCCGTGGCCGCCCTGACCGCCGCCTTGGCCACCGCCCTGGCCGCCACCTTGGCCACCGCCCTGACCGCCGCCCGTGCCGAGCACCCGGCCGCAGAACTCCTCCACACGGGCGGCGCCCTTGGCGGCTGTCTCAAGGCGGCGCCGCTTCTCGCCCTGGAGTTCACCGCTGCGGTAGTCGCGGCAGGCGACGACGACCTTGCGGTACCAGTCCTTGGTCTTCTCGCCCCGCGGCGTCTCGTCGCCGCCGGGCCGCTGGGTGACGCCGCTGTTGTCGCCGTCGGCCTCGGCCTCGGGGGGCGACGAGGTCGCCGGGGCCCGCGTGTGCTCCTCGTCCGGCGCGGTCCTGTCGTCGGGGACCAGGTCCTCGGAGGGCTCGCCCGCGTCGTCCGACGGCGAGGTCAGCGGCTCCTCGGGAGTGGCGGCGGGCGATGCGGAAGCGGCCGGGCCCGGGTCGTCGTGCCTGCTGAACGGCGAGGGCAGCACGCCCGTGCCCGCCGCCACGGCGACCCCGCCGACCATGCAGGCCGAGAGCGCGGCGGCGAGCCCGAACCGCACGGGTCTGCCCCAGCGCGAGGGTCGCGGCCGCTCGCCCGCCCGGCCGAGGCGCACGCTCTCGCCCGCGGCCGTCTCATGGGCGGGCGTCGCATACGGCGCGGACCGGCTGCCGGTCCGCGCGGAATCCGCGCGGGCCGCGCGGAAGGCCGCCAACGCGGCCGCCTCGCCGGGGAGTTCGCCCTGCGCCTCGCTCCGCAGTGCCGCGGCGCCGGCCGGGAGTTCCGCGGTGTCGGCGGGGAGTTCCGTGGTGGATCCGGCCACGTCCCGCGCCGCCCCGCGGTCGTCGGCGGCCAGCGCGCCGAGCGCCTGGGCGAGCCGGTCGGCCTGTGCGCGCACCTGGGGGTCGAGGCCTTCGACGGGCTCACCGCGCAGCAGACGCTCCGCCGCGTCACGGTCCAGCCACTGGTACTGCTCGTCGGCCATCACATGTCCTTCTGCGTCCGCGTACGCGATTGCGTCACACCGGCGGACGTCACCGCGTGCCCGCGCGGCTCCCGCTGCGGGGGTACGGTGCTCAGCGCGCCCGCCGGGTCGGCGCCGTCCGCGCCGAGCAGTTCCGCGAGTCGCTTCAGGCCGCGGTGCGCCGCCGTGCGGACCGCTCCGGGGCGCTTGCCGAGGGTCTGGGCGGCGCTCTTCGCGTCGAGGCCGACGACGACGCGGAGCACGACGGCCTCGGCCTGGTCCTGCGGGAGCTGGGCTATCAGCGCGAGGGCCCGGCCGGTGGCGAGGGACTCCATCGCCTCGCCCGCGGTGTCCGCCTCGCCCGGCTTGCCGGTCAGCTCCGACTCGTCGCCGCCTATCGCGGGGCGGCGGCCCCGCATGCGTATGTGGTCGAGGGCGCGATTGCGCGCGATGCGCGCCGCCCAGCCCCTGAACCGGTCCGCGTCACCGCTGAACCGGTCGAGATCGCGCGCTATCTGCAGCCAGGCCTCGGACGCGACGTCCTCGGCGTCCGGCTCGGCGACCAGCGTGCGTACGTATCCCAACAGCCGCGGGTGCACAGCGCGGTACACAGTCCGGAACGCGGTCTCGTCCCCGTCCTGCGCCGCAAGCACCGCGGCGGTCAGCTCCGCGTCGTCCCCCAGCACTCTCTCAATCCTGCCACTCGGAGATCTGCGCCCGGCCCCGGCGCGAAGCAGCACGCTACGGCCTCGTCAGGGCCTACGTCCATGTTTGTACAACGTGCAACTAACGCGTGACAGAGCGGGGTGTGACAGAAAACGCACCCGCGGCGCTGAAGGGAGTACGGACCGCACGCGGTTCGTGCCGTGTGCCGGCCGGGGCCTCTCCTGTGGGGGGTGGCGGCCCCGGCCGCGCACGTTGTCTCGCGGGACGCGGTACATGTCACAGCCCCGCGCCCCTTACGGGGCGCTCTCCTGTGCCTCCGGTGGAGCGGGAGACCAAGACGTGGTCGACCGGGCCGGGCGCCAGTCGTCGCGGCGGCGGGTCCGCGCCCGGTGCGCGCCTTCGTCGCGGGCCGCGCGGAACGCCGCGACCGCCCGCCGCTGCGCTTCCGCGTCCACCCCGGTGTCCGCGCCGGCCCGCACCGCCGAGGCGAGCAGTGCGTCGAGGGGAGGCCTGCCCTGCGTACCCCCAGGGCCCAAGGGTTCGTCTGCGTTCATCTCGATTCCCCCAGCGTGCCGGGCCCTTCATCCGTCACACCGTCGAGCCCCAGCCATTCACCGAGCGTGCGCAGTCCGCGGTACGCGGCCGTCCGCACCGCGCCGGGGCGCTTGCCGAGCACCCGGGCCGCCGCGGGGCCGTCGAGGCCGACGACCACCCGGAGCAGTACGGCCTCGGCCTGGTCGGGGGGCAGCCGGGCGATCAGGGCGAGCACGTGCCGGGTCGAGATCGCCTCAAGGGCCTGCGCGGAGGTGCTGTGCGGTGCCGGCAGTTCGAGCATGTCCTGTTCCAGGACGGCGGGGCGGGGCCTGCTCTTCTGGCGGCGCAGATGGTCGAAGGCGCGGTGCCGGGCGATCGTCGCGGTCCAGCCGCGAAAGCCCGCCCCGTCCCCGCGGAACCGCCCCAGGTCCCTGGCTATCTCCAGCCAGGCCTCGGCGGCGACGTCCTCGGCGGTCTCGCCGTCGGTGCCGACGAGTCCGCGCAGATAGCCGACGAGTCCGGGCTGGACGATGCGGTACGCGATCGCGAAGGCGGCCTCGTCGCCCCGCTGCGCCGCCGCGACGGCCCTGCCCAGCTCCTCGTCGTGCGCCTGCGCGCGACGGGGTTCCCCACCCTGGCCCAACGCTTTCCCATCCGGCCGACGCGGCACAGTTCACCGTGCCCGTGCCCCCACGGTCACCAGCGTCCCCGGGCACGGAAATGTCACACGGCGCGAGCGCACGCGGCACGCGTGGGTCTCACACCTCGAAGAGCGAGTCCGGTCCTGTGCCGCCGCCCATCTCCGAGATGTCGATCGTCTGCGCCGCCGCCGGGGCCACCGCGTCGACCGGCTCGTCGTACCGGGAGAACCGCATCTTCATGGCGCGGCCGTTCTCCTCCGCCTCCAGGCCGATGAGGTACGGCTTGCCGCGCGCGGCCACGTACACGGACGTCGCCTCGCCCTTCCCGTCCTCGTTCTCGACCAGCGGGATGACGTCCATGCCGTAACGCCGGGTCTGGGGAAGGGCCTTGATGACGTCGTCCGGGCCGGGGCTGCCGGGCATCTGGCGGAGCATCTTGTCGAGGTCGCAGCTGTCCACCGGCATCGAGGAGCCGCCGACGCTCTTGCCCGTCGGGATCTTCAGGTACTTGCCGCGCGCGAGCGCCGTGCGTTCCCTGGCCCGCGCCGCGACCTGCGGGCCCTGCCGCGCCGCAAGATCGCGGATCTCGTCGAGGGACTTGTCGTTGAACCGCACATAGGTCGCGTCGCCCGCGACCATGATGAGGTCGCCGCGCTGCGCGGGGCCCGCGTCGAAGGTTCCCGTGCAGTTGCTGTCGCGGTCCATGTGCAGGGAGACCTTCTGGTGGCCCTGCGGGGTGGCCATGTCGACGCCGAGGCGCAGCGATTCCGCGTCCTGGACGAGCCCCATGGCCTCGACGGAGAGGTCCCTGCCGCGCCGCTCGTCCTCGGGCGTGACCTCTTCGAGGGTGCCTCCGGAGTACGTCACCGTGCCGCCCTTGGTGCCGCAGGACGTGAGCGCGCCCGCGATCGCGCCCACCGCGAGCGTGAGCGCGGCCGCCCGCACCCATCGTCTGTCCGTCGCCGTACGACCGTTCACGCGTCTCCCCGCCCGTTACCCGATTCCCCGCCGCACAGGCGCCTCATGGACACCTCACAGCATCACAACTGTCACATGACCCAGCGCACCGGCCCGGCCCGTTGTCACACCTGTGGCGTGCGGGATACATCACGCGACAAATCGCCCCCGCGGCTACAACCCTTTCCCCCTTCGGTCAGTCGTACGGACTCGCTTGGTTCATCTGGAATTCGCTGAGGGGTGGGGCACATGAGCCCGCGCAAACCACGTGAAAGAGCGCGTACCACGCATGCGTACAGGCCGCTGAGTCTCCGGCGCAGGGCGTGGCTGACGATCGGAGCCGTCGTGCTGGGGGGCGCGGGGGCGGTGACGTACGCGATGGCGTCACCCGATTCCGGGGACAGGCCCGACGTCGACCCGCGGGCGAAGCGGCCGGTCAGTGTGCACGACGTCGCCCTGCGGTCCGACGGTGCGGGCAAGCGGGAGCTGCCGCGCACCACGACCGGGCAGTTCTCGCTGCTCGGTGTCTCGTGGAGCGGCGTCACCGAGGAGCTGGAGGGCACGGCGGAGGTCCGCACGCGCGCCGTCGGTTCCACCGCGTGGAGCGGCTGGCGGCGCCTGGACCTGGAGACGCATCCGCCGGAGCAGGCGGAGGCGGGCATGCGCGCCGCGTCCGAGCCGCTCTGGGTCGGGCCTTCGGACGGCGTCGAGGTGCGGGTCGTGGCGGCCGACGGCACGTCACATGCCGTACTGCCCAAGGGACTTGAGGTCAATCTCGTCGACCCGGGCGTGACGTCCAAGGAGGCGGCGAACCCGGCGCTCGACGGCGGCACCGACGCGACCGGCGGCGGCACGGCACTGTCCCCCGCGGCCTTCGCGGCCGAGGACGCGACCCCGACGCCGGCCCCGACCTCGGCTCCGACCCCGGACGCGTCGGCACCGGCCACCGAAGGACCGACGGAGCCCGCGGATCCGACCGGTTCCCCGACCCCGCCCCCGTCCCCGTCCCCGACCCCCGACCCCACCCCCACGAAGCCCACGCCCCCGCCGTCCACGGTCACCCAGCCGCCCGTGATCGGCCGCGCCGCCTGGGGCGCCGACGAGTCGCTGGTGAAGGACCCGCCGGAGTACATCGACAAGGTCAAGGCGGTCTTCGTCCACCACACGGTCGGCACGAACGACTACAGCTGCGCGCAGTCCCCGGCGCTGGTCCGCGGCATCATGACGTACCACGTGAAGACCGAGGGCTGGAACGACCTCGGCTACAACTTCCTCGTCGACAAGTGCGGGCAGATATTCGAGGGCCGCGCGGGCGGCATCGACGTACCCGTGCGCGGTGCGCACACCTACGGCTTCAACGGCGAGTCCACGGGCATCGCCGTCCTCGGCGACTTCGAGGGCGACCCCGCGACGGACAAGCCCGCGGGCAGGCCGTCCCGCGCCGCCCTGGAGTCGGTGGCGCGCGTCGCGGCCTGGAAGCTCGGCCAGTACGGCGGCGACCCGACCGGCAAGGCCACGCTGACCGCGGCCGACGACACCGGCGTGTGGAAGAAGGGCGAGCAGGCCTCGCTGAACACGGTCTCCGGTCACCGCGACGGCTTCGCGACCGACTGCCCCGGCAAGAATCTGTACGCCAAGCTCGGCGAGATCCGCCGCTACGCGAGCAGCGCGGGCAAGAACTCCGCGATCCCGACCGGGGACTTCAACCGCGACGGCATCACGGACCTCGTCGCGGGCACCCCGAAGGCGTCGTCGAACCGCGGCCGCGTGACGGTGGTACCCGGCGGCCTCGAAGGGCCCGTGGGCTCGTCCCGAATCTCCCTCACCCAGGCCAGTGAGGGCGTCCCCGGCGCCTCCGAGACCGGCGACGACTGGGGCGCGGCGACCGCGTGGGGCGACCTGAACGCGGACGGGTACGCCGACCTCGTCATCGGCGCCCCCGGCGAGGACGACGCGTCGGGCCACAAGGACCGCGGCGCGGTCACCATGCTGTACGGACCGAAGTTCACCTCCGGCACGGACATGCAGCTCTCGGACGACTTCCACTACCCCGGCGCCCGGTTCGGCTCCGCGGTCGCGTCCGGCGACTTCAACGCCGACGGCAAGGCGGACGTCTTCGCGGCGGCCACGGGCACCGGCGGCTCATGGGCCGCGCGCCTCGACCAGGACCGCGAGTCGGGCGGCAGCCTCACCTCGGGCGACACCGCGATCTCGTACGCCGACGCGGCGTCCGGCGACTTCAACCGCGACGGTTACGCGGATGTGGCCCTCACCTTCCGCGACCAGGCGGGCAAGGGCAAGGTCAGCTGGTTCAAGGGCGGCCGCTCGGGCCTGTCCCGGGTCGGCAACCTCTCCGTGCCCGGCGGCCGTTCGGTCGCCGTGGGCGACGTCAACGGCAACGGCTACGACGACCTGGTCATCGGCCAGCCGTACACCGCCGAGTCCGGTGCGCACGCGGGCGGTCAGGTGACGGTGGTCCCCGGCACGTCGACGGGCTTCACCACGACCGGCATGAAGACGGTGCACCAGGCCACGACCGGCGTCCCGGGCGCCGCGGAGGCGGGCGACGCGATGGGCTGGTCCGTCGCGGCCGGCGACTACAACGCCGACGGCTACGCGGACGTCCTCACCGGCGCCCCCGGCGAGGACATCACCCGCTCCGGCGGCAACCGCAAGGATGCGGGCACCTCGCTGCTCCTGAAGGGCTCCTCGTCCGGCCTCACCGGGTCGGGCGCGAAGGCCTTCTCGCAGGACGAGCCCGGCGTCCCCGGCGCCACCGAGTCCGGCGACCGGCTCGGCTCCTCCGCGACCCTCGCGGACCTGTCCGGCTTCGGCCGCGCGGACCTCGCCATCGGCGTCGACGGCGAGGACTCGGGCGACGGCACGATCCTCCAGCTGGACAGCGGCAGTTCGGGCGTCCCCGGGTCGAGCGGCGTCTACTACGGGCGTACGGCGCTGGGGACCCCGGCCGCCGCACACCTGGGCCAGGCGCTGACGCCGTAACGCGCACGGCAGGGTGCCCGGCGGATCATCCCGTTCCGCTGGGCACCCGGCAGTCCTCCGGCTGCGGCCTGCCCTTGGGCCAGCCGATGCCGACGAACTCCAGCTTCCGTGTCGACGGGTTCAGTTCGACGACGGCCACCGGCTTGTCGTAGGCGTTGCCCGCGTTGGTCAGACAGATCCAGCCGCTGGTCCCCGCGACCCGGTTGGCCGCCTCCAGGCGCTGCCACATGTCGGAGACCCGCTTCAGGGGCGGCACCGTGCCCTCGGTCTGGGCGTTGGCGAGCAGCACGGCCTTGGCGATGGTGCGTACGCCGTCGTGCACCAGCATGGTGCGGGAGTCCTCCAGGCGGACGGGCCCGATGTCGCCCGCGCTCCCCCTGCCGATCAGGAGCCGCAGTTCGCGCAGCTCCTGCTGGGGCTCGGTGAAGTAGGCGGGCCGCTTCTTCGTGCTGCCCCTGCCGCTCAGTTCCCTGTCCCACGCCTCGGGGTGTCCCGGCGCCGCGTACTGCACCGTGATGGCGGGCTCCTTGCCGTCGCCGCCGCGCAGCTTCGCCCAGTCGTCGTCCTTCATATAGCGGTTGAGCGTGGCCGATCCGGAGCCGCTGACGATGGTGTACTTCTTGCCGCGGCACGGCACCTCGGCCAGCTTCAGGGCGAAGAGCCGCAGATGGACGGGGCGGCCCGCGAAGTAGACGTAGCGCGCGGAGGACTGGCAGATGTTCTGCGCGATGAGCGAGAAGTCGTTGCCGGTGTCCCCGGGGTCGCTGATCGAGGGGGAGTCGAACGTCTGGTCCTTGGGTCCCGGCGGGCCCGGCTCCTTGCGGCTGAACGCCTTGGCGAGCGAGTCGTTGTAGATGTCGTGCGGCCGCTCGTCCTTGACCAGGACGGTCTCCTCGTCCTTGAGCCTGCCGTGGAAGCTGGCGAGCGCGTCCGCCTGCTGGCGGTTGGTCGGGATGATGCGGGCGAGGCCGGGATAGGGGTCCTTGCCGCCGCTCTTCTCGGGGTTGGCGAGCTCGTCCGCGCTGACGCGGCTGGCGAGCACCGGGATGTGCAGTTCGTTGGTGAGGCGGGAGATGGCCTTCTTCGTGGCGTCCAGGCTGAGGTTGAAGCCCGTGACGGCGCGCAGGTTGTCACGCTTGTCGGCCGCCATGTCCGCCAACTGGTCGACGACCCTTGACTGTTGGGCGTACGCGTCACCGGGGTTGGCGAGGACGAGGCGCATCAGCGGGGTGCTCTCGTTGCGGTTGGCCCGGTACTGGGCGAGGTAGGCGCCCTGGATCTCGCTGCGCAACTGCTTGCGCTCGGCGGCGAGTCCGGGCTGCAGGGGCAGCATCAGGGCGACGGTGACGTGCGGTTTGTCGCCGACGAACCGCTCGTTCTCCTTGGCGATCGCGCGGGCGACCTCGGCTATCTCCGGCGTACCGAAGGCGTAGCCGGTGCCGTTGACGCCGATGCACTCGCCGTCGTGCTTCTCGACGCCGGTGGCACAGCTGTCCGGTTCGCCGAAGGACGGCAGAGTCATGGCCAGGAGCACGCCCACGGCCGCGAGGCCGAGCAGCGTGAGGATCCTGCGCATCCAGTTGGCCCAGAACGTGTTGTACAGCCAGTTCCCGAACTGCCTCAACGCTGCCCCTCCCTCTCCGTGCTTCGTCCGTGTCGGCCGGATCCGTGTCGGCCGGATCCAAGTCGGCCGGATCCGTCTCAGCCGAACCCGATGTGCTCCGTGCACACGCACCGCTTCAGCGGCTGCTTGTCCTCGGCCCTGTCCCCCCAGTCGCGGGCCATCCGGATGAGCAGCGCGGCCCCGTCCGCGGCCCTGGCCACGTCGGCCCCCTCGGGGCCCTGGTCGCGCACCGCCTCGTCGGCGATCTGCGACAGCTCCTCGCTGAGGTCCCGCAGGGGCCCGCGCAGCACCCCCGGCACCGTCTCGTCCAGCGGCTGCGTCCGGTCCTCGGTGAGCCACACCGCGTGCAGCAGCCGGTCGATCTGGCGCCGCCGCGCGTCACCGCGCACCTGGGTCTCGCCGAGCGCGCGGGCGTACCGGTCGTCGTCCGCGCCGATCAGCGCGGCGTCCGCGACGGCGAGGAGTTCCTCGCACCATTCGGCGATGGGGCGGGTGAGGAAGGTCCCTGCCAGATACCGCGTGACGAGGTCCGCGCCGTCGGAGGCGAGGAGATGGTGCATGCGGTGCGCGCCCGCGGTGACGAACAGGGCGTCGGGATGGCCGTCCCCCAGGTCCCGGTAGTGGCCCTGCAGCAGTGCGTGGTCCGCGTGCCAGGCCGCCCCGCCGTCGCGCAGCCGGTACAGCCGCCGCGTGAGGAGCCGGCGCAGGCCGATGTCGCCGATGAAGTGCCGGGGGCAGCGGGGCCAGCCGGTGTC
The DNA here is from genome assembly GCF_042740435.1 of Streptomyces sp. NPDC059002. Taxonomy (NCBI): domain Bacteria; kingdom Bacillati; phylum Actinomycetota; class Actinomycetes; order Kitasatosporales; family Streptomycetaceae; genus Streptomyces; species Streptomyces sp. NPDC059002. The sequence goes on from NZ_JBHYJI010000008.1 coordinate 71,689, forward strand.
CTCCAGGAGTTCGGCGACGCGGTAGGCGTTCAGGCGCTCCGTGCGCCCCTCCTGCACCGCGCGCACCAGCGTCTGGGCGCACTCCACGTCGTGCGCCACCGACAGATGGGTGAGCAGGTCCAGCCAGTGGCCGCGGTGTTCCGGCGGAAGCTCCTCGGGGCGCTCGCGGTCGAGCAGTTCGTCGACGAGCACGTCGGCCACCGGACGGTCGGCCACGGGCCGCCCCTGGTCGTCCTCGCCCGCGGGCACCCGCGCGTCCAGGATCGCCCAGTCGGTGCACTCCTCGGGCGTCGGGAACGACGCCGCGGCGGTCGCCTCGCCGAGCCGGGTCACGAACAGCGGGCGGCCGCCGCTCAGCCGGTGCACACCGCTGTGGACGCGCAGCCGTACGGCGTTGTCCGACGGCGCCCGGCCGCCCCGCAGCCTGCTGAGTTCGTCCTTCTGCTGGTCGCGGGTGAGCACGGGCATACGGACGCGCAGGACGCCGCGCCACAGCGGCGCATGGTCGGGAACGGCGTCCGGCGGACGGCTCCACTCGGGCAGCGCGCCCATGAAGGGCCGCCACGTCGCCATGCCCTCGGCGGAGCTGCCCGCGCGGTGCAGAAAGCGGCCGCCGTCCTCGCGCCGGGCGGTCGCGAAGATCACAAGACGGTCGTGGTGCCCGCGCTCCCGGTCCTCCAGAGCGGGCTTCACGAGCCGCCTGCCCAGGGAGCCGTCCGCGTGGTCGAGGAGCAGTGCGGGCCGCCCGACCCGCGACATGCGCCCGCGTACGGAGTGGTAGGCGGCGTCGATGTCCTGCCGCAGCGCCCGGAACAGAAACCCCTCGGCGATCCGCCGCGCCTCCCCGCCCTGCTGGAAGTCGTCGCCCAACGACCGCAGCCCGGCGAGGGGTTGGCCTCCCGCGCCGGGATACTCGCCGTAGCAGGCGGCGAGTGCGGCCCTGCCCTCCGTGGACGCGCGGGCGAAGAGTCCGTCGAGCAGGGCGTTGACGAAGGGGCCGACGACCGGACTGCTGACGAGCCCCGCCAGATACCCCAGATAGTTCTTGGCGGTCCCTTTGATCACCCCGCGCCAGAAGGACCCGGGCGGCAGGATCCCGTCCAGCCGCCCCACCTCGTTCACCAGGGGCGCCGCCCGGGCAAGCCGGTCACTCGCCGCCACGGCCGCGAGCCCCGCGTACAGCCGCGGAACGGCGATCCCGCCGCCGTCGCCGCCCCAGTCGCCGTACTGCAGCGCGATCTTGCGCAGCACCTCGGTCACTTCCGACCGGCTGCCGGGCTGCTCCTCGGCCTGCTCCCGGCAGTCGGTCAGCGCGCAGTCGACGTACGCGGTGGGGACGCGCGGCCCGAACTGCTTCCGTATGCACCGCAACAGCCGCCCCTTGCCCATCCCCGGCCCGCCGACCAGCAGCACCACGGGCAGGTCGTCCCCGTACAGCAACTCCCGCCTGCGCCCGGCCGCGGTCCTCCCGAGCAGCCGGGCGACCAGGCCGCCGTCGTCCAGCAGCTCATCGAATCCGAGTTCGTCAGGCACGGGCTTCTCCGTGGCCGGGGCGGCCGGGGGGCGCGAATGATGGCACGTCAGGCTAACGAGGCACCTGAGGCTTTGGGGAGAGTTTCCACATGCCGGTGAAATTAGGCCGGTTACCTGCACCGGGGACACCTGCACAGCGGGTACCGCGCACCCGCCGGAAGCGGCGCGACGTCCCTGGCCGGGTAGTAGACGAGGCGAGGCCCCCAGGTGCGCCCGCCGTCCCGCGAGACCCGCAGAGTGATGCCGGGCCCCTTCCACTGCTCCTCGGGCACCCCTTCGCCGACCTCGACCATGACCCCACCTCTCGCTCTGCGTGCTGTTCCGGTCACAGAGTGAGGTGGGCGCTCGTACGCTGGGTAGATGGCTCAGAGTGACAACGGAACCTGCACATGGGGGAGTTGGGCGTGGCAATCGAGGACAACCCGGAAGCACGTACGAAGTACGGCGAGGAGCTGCGCCAACGCCGCGAGGCGGCCGGGCTCACGCAGGAGGAACTGAGCCAGCGTGCGGTGATGTCGCACACGCACATCGCGCACATCGAGGCGGGGCGGCGCAGACCGGACGCGGAGGACGCCCGAAGGCTCGACCAAGTCCTGGGAACGGGCGGGTTCTTCGTGCGGTTCCTGCCGACGTTGGATGGGCGGAGGGTGGCGGAGCACTTCGCGGAGGCGCTGGAGTTCGAACGGCAGGCAACGGTTATCAGGGAGTACGCCTGCACCCTGGTGCCGGGTTTCCTGCAGACCGAGGCATACGCAAAGGAAGTACTTGGCTCAGGACACCCTCCCAAGAGCGACGCAGAACGTGACAAGCTCCTGAGCACACGCCTGGAACGCACCCACATCCTTGACGACTTCGGCTCACCTGTTGTGTGGGTTCTGTTCGGTGAAGCTGTCCTGCGCCAGGCCATCGGCAGCCCCGCTGTCATGTGCGAACAGCTCGGTCACATTGCCGAGTTGGGAGCCACCCGCCGCATCCGCGTCCACGTACTGCCGTTCCGCGCCGGCGCCCATGCCGCACTTGAAGGGCCGGTCAAACTCATGTGGTTCGAGGACCTCCCACCAGTCGCCTACGTGGAAGGCTTGAAGACCGGCCGAGTGTGGGAACTCCCGTCTGTAGTACGCCAGTGCCAGGAGGTCTACGATCACGCGCTGGGCGACGCTCTGTCGCACCGAGATTCCCTGGCCCTGATCAGATCCGTCGCAGAGGACTACGAACATGAAGCGCAGTGAGCACAGCATCCCCGATGCCTCGGTTCTGCCGTCCTGGCGCAAGTCCAGCTACAGCGGCGAAAGCGGCGCCAACTGCCTGGAAGTCACCACCCCCGCCACCTACACGAGTTGGCGCAAGTCGACGTACAGCTCCAGCGATGCGGCCGACTGCCTAGAAGTGAACGACACCGCCTACGAGACCCACGCCCACGTCCCCGTCCGCGACAGCAAGCACCCCCACGGCCCCGCCGTAGTCTTCGCGGCCCCCGCCTGGACCGCGTTCATCGCCTCCGTGAAGACCGGGACCGCCTAACGACGCCCGTGCTCACGGACGGCAACAACCCCCGGCGCCCAAGCGAGCCAATCGCCGCAGTCCTCGATGGGGCGCCGCCCGCACCGCCGCGGGCCGCTTCCCGAGGAGTCGCGCGGCCGCGGGCCCGTCGAGCCCCACCACGACACGTAGCAGAACCGCCCTCCCCTGATCGGGCGGAAGCGCGGCGACGAGCCTCAGCACGCACACGGTGGAAAGGGCTTCAAGGACCTGCCCGGAGGTATCGTCCGCACCGGCCAGTTCGAGCACGTCCGAGGACAGCATCGAGGCGCGCGGCCGACTCCTCTGGCGCCGCAGATGGTCAATGGCGCGATGGCGCCCGACAGTTGAGGCCCACCGGCGAAAGTCCGCCCCGCCGCCACGAAACCGCCCCAGATCGCGAACGATCTGCAGCCAGGTTTCGGAGGCAACGTCTTCCGCATCCTCACGCACAAGCCCGCGCAGATACCGAAGAAGCCCCGGATGAACACACCGATAAACAACAGCAAAAGCAGCCTCGTCCCCCGCACCGGCCGCCCGCAGAGCCCGCGTCAACTCCTCGTCATTTCCCGCCGCATGGCGATGGTCCCCACCCTGCCCCACGCTCTCCTCTTAACCCCGCTGACACTGCTCACCGTGCCCGTGTCCTGCCACCCGCGTTTCCCACTCGTCGGCTCACTCTGCAGCAGCACCCCGAAACAAAAGAAGCCTTCTTAATTCCCCTGTATCACGCAGCGTGTCGCACACGTCCCGGCAAAGTGAGGTAAAAGGTCTGAAGCGAAGGTTCGGAACCACCAATTCCGCCCCGCTCAAGGCAGTTGATGACCTTGCCCAAGGGATTCCACACCCGCCCGTCCGGCATCCGGACGCCGACGGACTGCCCGAAGAATTCCCGCTGTTCCTCGTCGAAGTCGACCCAAACGGCACCAGCGCGACGCACAAGGACTTCCCCGACATAGGCCCCGAGCCCGAAGAGCGTCCCTGGAACCTCATCACACCCGCGGCCGCCCTTCCGCAGCCCGTCGATGAGAAAGTCGACCACTCGCAGGCTGGCGACGGAGAAATCGAGGGGAAGCCGATTCCGCAGGGTCACCTGCGCGACAAATCCCCGCGCCCGCCCCCGCATCTCCCCCGCTCTCGGCGCCTGTCTTCCCTCACCGTCCATGACTTCCACCCCTTCGTCTCAGCAGTCGAGAGGGCGCCGAAGCACCCTCACCCTGCCAAGCGGAAGACCTCTCCTTGCCATGACGGCTTCGGTTCGTGCCTCTTCTCACACGAACAAGCACCGCGTTTCGTACAACCATCGGCCCAGCTCAGGCGTCACGCCGTTCTCGTGTTCCTCCCAGGGGTCAATTCCCTCCGACCACAGCCGCCGCAATTCATCTCTGGAAGACTGATCGCCGTGTCCAACTCATACGCGCAACCCATCTTCAGGACGGCCGAACTCGCGGACGGGCTGAGCATCGTTGATCAGCTGCTCGGCCTTGCCGACACCAGTGGCCTCGAAGTCGACTTCGAGGCGCGGGCCCGCTCGCAGCAGGACCTGGACCCGCTCTTCGCCGCCCTCCCGGCAGCGGACCGCTGGACCGAGGAGAACGGCGACGGCCTGTCGGCGACGGCGAACAGCTCATCGCCGCATCTCCCCGCCTGGCTGCAGAGCTGGGGCATGGCGCCAGACATCGTGCCCGCCCTCCTTCCGGCGGTGGGCGGCATCCCTGCGGCGCTGCGATGGGACTTCGCCGGTTGGCCCGAAGCTCCCGAGGCGGGGCTGGGGGGAGGTGGCTCCCGAGGCGCGTTCGTGACGCTGTGCATGAATGTCCGCGACCTGGATCTGACGGAACCCTCGGCCGATCACACGGTTTTCGTGCATGTGAAACAGTTCGAGGCGGAACGGGCTCCTTGGCTGGCGGCCCGTGTCGGCTGCCGGGTGATCGGCGATCTGGTGATGGCGCCCCATTGATCCCGTCGCGAACGAGAAAGAACGCCAGCACGCCACCGCTCGGAAATCCAGCGGTGGCGTGCCTTGTTCAGCAGTGCTCTGTTTCAGCAGAAACCGCTCAGGCGCAGTTCCCGGAGGACGGATCGCAGACTCCCCCTGAACCCGAGGGCGGCGCCACGGAATCCGCGACTCCGAAGGGGTCGATGAAGGTCTTACTCATCTCGAGGACGCCTCTGCCGAAACCGTAGCTCCGAATGTAGCTGTTGGACTGCGCGAACGGCATCGCGAATCCCGCGACTCCGAGGACTCGGCCACTGATCCTGGGGCTGACACGTCCAGCATTGGCACGGCCGGTCACACCGTTGAACACCGGCCTGCTGTCGAAGCCGCTACTCGGGTGGAGCACGCGAACGCGGGGGTCATCCGCGTAGCGACCGGCCACTGCTTTGGCCTGATCCGCGCTCTGGGCGACATAGACGACATTGTTCGCCTGCCCCTTCTTCTGGGGATCCATCTTGTTGTCGATGTCGCCCATGACGTACTTCATTGCCTTGCCGTCCTGGGAACTCGTCGCATCGAAGTCGATGACATCCGATATCTTTCCGTTCTCATACGTGACTCGGATGAGATCGGATGTGGTTCCGTTGAATCGCAGATTGCCGTCCCTGTCGGTGAACGATCCCTTTTCCACGAGCGGCTTGAAGTCGTCCTGAGCCAGGTACTGCTCACCGGTCCCCTTTCCGGAACCGTCCGAGAAGATGCCTGCCTTCTTGAGGTCGTCGTTCAGCACCTTGAGGGCGGTCCTGGAAGCGGCGTTGTCGCCTTTCGCGGCAACAATGTGCCCGATTCCGTACTCGTCGTAGATCGCCGTGCGGCCGTCGGCGATAACGCCCTTCGACAGAGCGGGACCGCCGCCGCACGACGACTTGACGCCGTCGACGCACGGCAGGTGGCCGTCCAGCTCGACGTTGGAGACGGGGTTTCCGCCGGTGAACGCGTACCGGTTGCCCGTCAGCGCGTCCGCGCCGAGCCTCATGTCGGCGGCGGCCCCGTTGTACATGTCCCGGGTCGTAAACCGATTGAGCCCAGGACTGTAGTCCCGGAACCCCATGTCATACGTCCCCGAAGCCGCGTCCCACCTCTTCGAGTTGAAGCGGTACGGGTTGTACGCGGCCTTCGCGGGATCCCCCGCCTCCGGCTTGTCGATACCCGTGAAGTCGGCCGTGTCGTCGGAGCCGTACGCCGAATACCCGTACGTCGCCTTGGTGTTGCCGTCCTTGTCCGTCAGCGTCTCGACGTCCGTGTGGCCGTTGTACCCGTAGAACGTGGACTCCCCGGCCGTGCCATCGGCCGCGTGCTTCACCTGGGAGAGACGCTCGCCCCACGGCCCGTACTGGTACGACTTCGTGAGCTTGCCTGCGGCCTCCTCGCCGAGGACCTCGCCGGACATGCCGAGGTAGGTGTAGTCCGTCGACTTGCCGGAGGCGTCCGTCCGGGTGGACGTGCGGTCGAGCGGATCGTACGCGTACTTGGTCGCCTTCAGCGCGCCCGACGCCCCCTCCGCCCTCTCGTGCTGCCTGACGCGGTCGAACCCGTCGTAGGAATTGCGCTCCACGACCTTGCCGCCCGCCGTCACCGACTCCTGACGCCCGAAGGCGTCGTACGTGTGCTCAGCCGTGGCGCCGCCCACCGTCGTCTTCAGGAGACGGTTGCGGTCGTAGCCGAACGTCGTCTTCTTGCCCTTGACCGTCTGCGAGACGACGTTCGCGTTGTCGTCGTGGACGTAGGTCTCCGTGCCCGCCCCGTCGCCGGTACGGACCGACTCGGCCAGGCGGTCCACCGGGTCGTAGGTGTACTTCGTCGTCGACGACACGTACTTCGCGTGGTCGTCGGCGTTCATCTTCTTCGCCACGTCCTGCGCCTTGTTGCCGTTGGCGTCGTAGGCGTACGCGTGGGAGGCGACCAGCGTGCTGCCGTCCGGCTTCTTCTCCGTCTGGGCCTTGAGGGCGCCGTCCAGGTAGTAGTCGTAGGTGACGGTGTTCTTGTTGGCCTTGGTCTCCGTCTTCCGCTCGCCGCGGTAGGTGTAGTCGTAGGACGTGACCTTCGGCGAGGTGTCCGAGTCGGACTTGCCGACCGAGACCGTCTTCACCAACTCCCGCAGGTCGTACGTGTACTTGGCGTACTGATCCGGGTGCTTGAGGGTCTCGGGCTGGCCATTGGCGTCGTACGTGTACGACGTGGCCTTCCTCTCCTGGCCCGCCAGCGCCTCGACGACCTTGTCGACCTGGTTCAGGCCCGTGTACGTCATCGTGTACGCGTCGACCTTGGTCCCGGTCGAGGTGTCGTCGATCGAGGTGAGGTTGCCGTTGACGTCGTACGCGTACGCGAAGCGCTTGCGCTCGGTGTCCGCGTCCGCGGAGTGGTCGCGGACCAGCTTCACCGTGTCCGCGGCCGCCGTCAGTTCGGCGTTCTCGCCCTTCTTGTAGGTGTCGGTGCCGAGCTTCGTCCACTTCCCGGTGCCGTCGGACTTCGCGTACGACGTGTACGTGCCCGCCTTGGCGACGTTCAGCTTCCAGACGTGCGGCGAGGACTCCGTGCCCGCGCCCTTGCGGGCCTGCGCCTCGGACGCGACGAGCTCGCTCGCGCCGACCGGGATGCCGTCGTCGTCACGGGACTTGAGCTTGCCGTCGGGGTAGTGGCCCCAGCGCATGGTCCGGCTGGTGGAGCCGCCCGCCGAGGTGAGCTGACGGGCGTTCTGCTGGCCGAGGTCGTTGTAGTCGTAGGTGGTGCGGATGTCCCACACGTCCCGCGCCGTCCTGACCCAGCCGTTGTCGTAGTAGCCGTACGTCGTGTCGTTGCGGGTCGTCTCGCCCTGCGACGGCGGCGCCGACACCTTCTCCACGCGGCCCACGGCGTCGTAGGTCGTCTCCGTCCAGACCTTCCTGTTGTAGCGGGGGTCCTTCGGGTCGTACGGCTGGATCTGGCGCGCGGGCCGGTTCAGGGCGTCGTACGTCGTCTCCGCCACGAAGTCGTCGGGCTCGCTGTCCGTGGCCACACCGCGCGGAGTGAAGACCTTGATCCGGTTGCCGACCTCGTCGTAGCCGAACTTCGTGGTGCGCGGCGTCGTGCCCTCGTGCGGCACCTCCACCACCGCGAGCTTGCCGCGCTCGTCGTAGTGGTTGACGGTCGTGTTGTTCTCCTGGTCCGTCGTCGAGACGACCAGGGAGTCCTTGTCGTACGACTGCCGCACGGTGCGACCGGTCGCGTCCGAGACGGCCACGACACGGTGGTTCATGTCGTAGTCGGTCTTGGTCGTGTAGTCGTCGGGGTCGGCGGTCGCGTTCTTCTTGGGGTCGATGACACGGACCGGGTTGCCCGCGCCGTCGTAGACGTAACTGACCTTGTCCTTCTTGGCGTTGACGACCGAGGTGAGCTGGTAGACCTCGTCGTAGTTGTTGGTCGTGACGTAGTCGTCCGGGTCCGTGGGCGTCGCCGTGCCCTTGGGCTCGGTCGTCGTCCTGAGGTTGCCGACGCTGTCGTAGGTGTAGGCCGTCTTCCGCTCGCCGGATGTCGCCGTGTCCCTGGGCGCGGTGGCGGTCACGACCTGGTCCGCCCGGTCGTATGTCGCCGTGGAGACCGCGCCGTTGGGCGCCGTCGACGTGGTGACGTTGTCGTTGGCGTCGTACTCGGGCGCCGGGGTCGTGATGAACACGCCGGCCGCCTGGTCCTTCGGCACCTTCGACACCAGCGGGCGGCCGAACACGTCGTACGTCTGAGTCGTCTTCTTGCCCAGGGCGTCGACGACCTCGGTCACCTGGCCGCGGGCGTCGTACTCGGTCGTCGTGTTCTTCGCGAGGGCGTCCGTCGTCGTGCGCGGGTAGCCCGCGGCGACGAAGTCCTTGTAGGCGGTCGGGTTGCCGTTGGCGTCCGTCGCCCGCGTCAACTGGCCGTAGCTGTCGTACTCGTACGACGTGGTGTAGTCGCCGTCCTCGGCCGAGGCGACGCCTTTGGGGTCCGTGACCGTCTTCAGATTGCCCTTGGCGTCATGGCCGAACCGCCAGACGCGGTTCTCCGCGGAGGTCTTCTCGACCAGGTCGGCCACGTAGCCGTCCGCGCGGGTCCGGTACTCGTAGCGGACCGAGTGGGGCGGGAACTTTCCGGGCGCGCAGTCCGCCGCGGAGGGCAGGCCCTCCTTGTTCTCCTCCGCCGAGCGCTCCCAGAGCGGGTAGCCGGTCTTCTCGTCGTAGCAGTAGGCCGTCTTCGCGGTCCTCGGGCCGTTGTCCTCCTCCAGGAGCGTGACGTTGTGGCCGGCGTCCCAGGTCAGCCTCGTCTGCTCGGACTTGGCGTTGGTGACCTGGACAGGACGGTCCTGGCCGTCCGTCACGTACGTCGTCGTGTGCTTCTCGGCGTCGGTGACCTTGGTCTCGGTGCCGTCACCCTTCGCCGTGTACGTGAAGCCGGTCGCCGCGCGCAGCCGGTCCGTGATCGTCCTGGTCGACCAGCTGGACTCGGGCCCTTCGCCGTACTCGACGTCGGTGGCGTTGCCGCGGGGGTCGGTGACCTTGGTCAGCTTGGTGTTCTTGTTGCCCTGCGCCGTGTCGTACGAGAAGGAGAAGACCTTCGGCTGCGTGGCGCCGTCACCGTCGGTGAGGCGGCCGAGAAGACCCTTCGCCGTGTAGTGGAAGGCGAGCCTGCGGCCCGAGACGTCCGTCATCGACTTCACGTGGTCGTAGATCTTCGGGTTCCACAGGTCCTTGCCCGCGACCTTCTCGCCCTTGTCGTCGATGTAGTCGTACGTCGCGTCGCCTGCCCGGTAGTAGTCGAGCTTCAGGGAGCCGCGCCCCGCCGGGTCCTTGATCTCGGTGAGGAACTTGACGCGGCGGTTGCCGGAGTCGCGCAGCTCGTAGACGTACGTCTGGGTGTTGCCGTTCTTGTCGACGACCGAGGTGAGGTAGCCGTCGCAGCCGATGAGGAAACGGGTGCCGTCGGGGCGGGTCAGGGTCCAGGCGTCCGGCACCTCGGGGCTGCTCCCCGTCCGGCACACCGATGTGACGTCCGGCTTGGCGGTGAGCCGGTAGTGGTATCCCGCCGAGGACGTCCAACTCCCGTCGCCCTGCTTGCGGAACAGGTGCTGTGTGCCGTCGCCGTCGACGACGTACGCCTCCCCGGGTCCCTCGTCCGGGTGGAAGTCGAGCGTCGAACCGAGCCGCAGGGGCCCGGCCGCCTGCGCCGACCAGCCGTGGCCGAGCTGGCTGTCGGAGGTGTCCTGCGCGTTGTAGGTGAAGCGCGCGAAGGTGTTCAGGCCGCGGCCCGGGTTGGTGAAGGCGTTGTACGACCAGACGGTGTTGCCCGAGCCGAGGTTGCCCATCAGGGTCGAGCCCGCGCCGGTGTTCTTGCCCGTGAACGCGTGCTGCTTCTCCAGGCCGACGCGGTCCGCCGTCGGATCCTCGACGGCGGTGGTCTGCGCCAGACCGCCGATGCCCGGCTTCTGCGAAAGCCAGCTGTTGTCGGTCTTGTTGAGGACGTCCCAGGTGAGGGTGTAGCCCGAGCGCCGGTTGCCGTCGGCCGTGGCGGGCGACTTGACCGTCGCCTTGACGGTGGCGGACGCGCCGGGGGCGAGGGCCGGGATGTCGGCCTTCAGCTGGTTGTCGGCGGTGGTGGCGTCGGTGCCGTCCGGCAGGGCCCACTTGTACGACAGCGCGCGCTCGCCCTCCGGCCAGGCCGCGGTCGTGGTGTTGGTGACCGTGACGTCCACCGGATAGGTGTTGTTCTCGGACATGCGGGTGGGGGTGGCCGGCGCGTAGTACGTGCCCCACGGGGTGGGTTCGGCGGCCACGACGCGGAGTTGGGGCCGCCGCGCGGGATCGGACGCCTCACTCGACGCGAAGCGCACGCTCCCGTGCCGGGCCGTCAGGAGGACCCCCTTGTTGGTGCTCGGCCGCTTCGCCCACTGGCGGGCGAGCGACGTGACGTCCCAGGCGTACGTCCCGCCCTGGCCGGTGGTGTCGGAGACGGCCTCGGAGGCGTCCCAGGATGCGGAGTCCCCGTTGAACTTCCGCTTGAGCGGGCTGAGTTCGACGAGCGGCATCCCGGCCTTGGGCGCACCGCCCTTGGGCCCTTCCGCCCGCAGGCGCAGCTCCGCCTCGAGGACGGTCGCCTTCTTCGGTATGCCGGAGACCGGAATCCGCAGAGCGGCCCGGGTGCCGCCGTCCGCGCCGTGCTCCGCACGGGCGCCCGACTGCCCGGCCCGCAGGATCCGCAGCGTGTGCCCGGCCTTGGGCACACCCACGCGGCGCACCGGCGACGCGAGCAGACGGCCGTCCCTGGTCTTCGCCAGGAGGCGGTACGAGTAGCGGCGTGCGGTCTCCGTCGCGCTGTCCGCACGGGTGGGTACGGCGGTGGTGTCCGTGTAGGAGGTCGCGCCCTTGCGGAGCGGGGCCAGGAGGGTGGCGCCGGTCGCCTTGAAGCCGGGGCGGGCGGAGCGGTGCAGCTGGTACCCGACCAGCTCGTCGCCCTTGCCCTTGCCCGGGGCGTACTTGGGCCAGGACAGCTCGGGGCCGGTGCCGTGCACCACGGTGGGGGCGTCGAGGGCGACACCGCCCGCGCCGTAGGTGACCTCGGGGTCCGGGGAGTTGGCCGGATACTTCCTCGGTGGCGTTCTGGGTATCTCGGGAGGTCTGGGCGGTTTCCCGTCGGCATCCACCCCCGACACCCGCGCCGCCGACGGCCCTTCCGTCGCGTCCGCCAGGGCGGTCTGGGGCAGCGCAGCGCCCACCACCGCCGACGCGACAAGCCCGATCAGCAGCCTTCGGTAACCATTTCTCACCGTGCCAACCACCCTTCCGAAGCCTTCTTCCGGAAAGCAGGAAGAGGGCAGGTTCGAGCACCGCTCAAGGAATTCCCGAGCGGTGCGAAATCGCGGATCACCTAGCAGCCGAGAGTTCTACGCAGGCATTCAACGCCCCGTCAAGCAGCCAGACATGACGGATAATCAGAGGCTAAGTCCGTTATCTCCCCGCCCTGGCGGACAGCCGTACCGGTGTTGTATAACCGGCCGGATTTAAAGGGCCAGAAGCTCATGGCCCGTTTCGCTATGGGGTGGGGAAATGAAAAATGAGACTGCGCTCGAAGCGGAGATCGGGGAAATCGTCATACCGGAGAGTGCCCTCGACCACAAAACGGTCGGCGAGATATCCGACCGGCGCGTCGTGTCCGTGGGCGCCCTGCTGTTCGGCATCTGCGCCGCGTTCGTCGGCTACGCCTTTCTCGGCGATGACGAACCGGAACAACGCCCCGTCCCGACCGCGTCGGTGACGTACCGCATCACCGGCACGGGAGCAGCCGACATCACGTATCTGGCGCGGAGCGCGAAAGGCGCCGCCACCGTCGAGGCGGGCGTCGAGCTGCCGTGGAAGAAGACCGTGCGTGTGCCGCTCGGCAAGGACCCGGCCGTCAGCATCCAGCTCGGGAAGCGGGGCGGCGAGGCGAGCTGTGCCCTCTCGGTCCGCGGTGAACACCAGCAGCGGGCCACCGCGTTCGGCGCCTACGGACGCGCCACCTGCACCGCGGAACTGCCTGCGAAGCGGGGCTGACCTCGTCAGCCCCGCCCCCGCTCCCTGCGCGACACGACCGCGCGCAGCACCCTGCGCCCCTCCATCGACACGTCGAGGGCCTGCCGCAGGCCGCCCGCCGGGCCCGCGCCCTTGTTGGAGAGCAGTTCCAGGATCCTTATCTGGCGGCGGAGTTCGGCAGCGACGAGCGGGGACATGGCGTCCGTGCGGCCCTCCCGGCGAGCCCTTACCGAGCGGCCCGCGCCGTCGGGTGCGGTGTCCAGGAGGCGGTGGACCTGGAGCGCGGCGACGGAGCAGCCGTCGGCCCACTCGCGGACCTCGGCGCCCGAGTGGGTGGCGGGGACGGCGTCGAGCATGCGCCGGGCGAGCGCGGCCGCCTCGCCGGACGCGTCGGCCGGTTCTCCCGCGGGACCGAGCGCCGAGCGGGCGTCCGCCAGCTCCCCCGCGGGGCCGAGCGCCGAGCGGGCGTCCGCCAGCTCCCCGCCCCAGTCGCCGCCCTCCGCGAGCCTCGCCCACAGCGGCCGCAGCAGGTCGTCGTCGCCGCCGAGCACCGGCACGCACCGGTCGAGGCAGGCGAGACCGCTCGCCGCGAGGTCCCGCTCGTCGGCCTGCGCGATCAGCTCCACCAGGCTCATGCTGTACGTCTCCCGTCCCGGACTTGCACTGCCCCTTACTGCGTGCACTGCGCCGGGAACGTCACTGCCGTCACTGCGGCACGACACCGAGCCGGTCGAGAAAGCGGAAGAAGAGCTCCTCCGCGGAGGGTTCGGCCTCCGCGTTCAGCACGTCGAGCAGGGGCCCCGTCCGCGCCGTACGGCCCGACTCGGCGGCCCAGGCGACCGCGCGCTCGGCGGCGTCGCGCGGCTCCAGGAAGTAGTCCTCCACGGTGAGCCCGCCGTCGCCGAGGTAGCCGGCCATCGCGCGGCGCGCCAGGCACGTGGTCCACGCGCCGCTCTCCGGGGCCGCCGCCTCGATGACGACGCAGTCGCTGTCCATGACGTATCCGAAGAGCGCGGGCGCGCCCGTCTCCAGGGCGAGCGCGTTCATGTTCCCGACGTCACGGGTGCCGTCGCCGCTCGGGACCTCCCACACCTGCCAGCCGTCGTCCCTGCTCACCAGGAGGCTGAGCTCGTCGCGCACGCCCGCCACCGCCGTGAGCTCCGCGAGCGGACGCTCGCTCCTGCCCACGACGTAGTACCCCCAGTAGCCCATCGCCGTACCCCCGCTGTGCTCCGCCGTGTCCCGTTCGGCCTTCTTCGGGCGAATACACCACAGGCGTGGGCGAGTTCGCCACAAGAAAACAGAAACCAAAGGACAGAAAGCCAAGCGGAAGAAAGCCCTGGGCGTGCCGCGCAGGTCAGCCCGTCTCGTCGGCCAGCTTGACGAAACCGGCCCAGGAAAGCCCCGGCTCGCGCGGGTCCCACAGCTTCTGCACCGTCGCCCGCAGCGGCATCCGGATGCCCTGCGCCACCTGCTCCTGGGTCTGGGATCCGGCCAGGTCGCACCAGACGGCGAAGGTGCCGCCGAGGATCTGGTCGTCGTACTCCTTGCTCACCGGCCGGGTGCCGCGGAGGATCAGCGGGGTCCAGTTCTCGTAGATCCGCTGCCCGGTCGGGTAGCGGAAGGTGTTGGGCTGGCCGAGGACGTAGTAGAGGTACTCGTCGTTGTAGTTGACGAGTTTCCGCCCCGCGCGCAGATACTCGACGGGCTCGCGCGCGCCGTACTCCTTGCCCGTCCAGTACGCGACTTCCAGGTCGTCGGCGGCCTCGGCGATCCCGCCGCGGAAGAACCCGTCGTTCCAGGCCTTGAGCTTCTTGTCGTAGGACCGCATGACGTCGGCCCGGTCGTTGAGCCAGCCGGTCGCCAGGTCCTGCACCCGCCCGTCGGGCCCGTACCGCTCGCGCGCCGCGGCGGCCAGCTGCGGATAGGACGCCTCGGGGTCCTTCACCGTGAGGGCCCGGTACTCGTCGGCGCCCAGATGCCAGGAGGCGCCGGGGAACAGCTCGCCGTACTCCTCCAGGAGGTCGTCCACGATCTCCGCGGCCGCCGGCTTGGAGATGTCGACGGCGCCGCGCGTGGCGATGCCCCGTGCGTCGCGCAGCTGGAGGGCGGGGTGCTGGCGGATGACCGCGCCGAGGTGCCCCGGCGAGTCGATCTCCGGCACGACGGTGATGTGGCGACTTTCGGCCAGTTTCAGGATGCGCCGGACCTGCGCCTTGGTGAGGTGGTCGGTCGAGACGATCTCGGGGTGCGAGTCGGACTCGATGCGGAACGCCTGATCGTCGGAGAAGTGCAGCCCGAGCTGGTTGAACTTGAGGTCGCCGAGCTCACGGATGCGGTCCTCGATCCACCCCACGTCGAAGTGCTTGCGCGCGATGTCCAGCATGAACCCGCGCTGCGCCTTGGCCGGCCGGTCCCGCACGACCCCCTCGGGCGCGGTCCTGTCCCCGCCCACCTCCTGCTTCAGGGTCCGCGTCCCGTAGAAGACACCCGCCTCGGCGGGCGCCGCGATCCGCACCCTGCGGTTCTTCACGGTGAGGGTGTACGACTCCGGGCCCGCCCCCTCGCCGGACGTGAGCGCCAGCTCCACATCACCCTGCCGGGGATCGTCCTCCCCTGCGTACGTCAGCTTCAGCTCCCCGGCGAGCAGCCGCCCCTCGTCGGCGAGGTCCTCGTCGCGCACGACCACCCGCCCGTTCTCCGCGGGCCGCCACCCGGGCCCGCGCGCCGCGGTGTGCTCACGCACCGAGGGGATCGTGGCAGGCGCCTTGGAGAGTGCGTAGCTCCTGGCGGGGCTGGGAGAAGGGGACGAGGCGGACTTCCCGTCCGAGGGCGGCGGATCCCCTGGCCCCCCGTCCCCACCGGGCCAGACCACCACGGCCAGCACGACGGCCCCGGCGACAACGGCACCCCCCGCAGCCACGACGGGCCCGCGCTTCACACGACACCTCGCGGAGCGAGACAGAAGGGTGGGTGGGTGGGGGAATTCCGCCACGAAGCGGCGGCACAGAAATCCCCGGACGACGCCGCACCAAATGTCAGACCCATGAACCCACGCTACGACGCGCCCCCGCGAGAAACCTCGTCCACAGCGCGAAGCGAAACCCTCCCGTCCGAGTGAAATTCGCTCATCCATCGGACACCTGTCACCACGTCTCGCTAGCGTTACGACTCCCCCCACACCGCACCGCCCCCACCTCTGCCGTCCCCTGCCCAGGAGCGCACGCTGCCCCCGCACCGACTCAACTCCGCCACGCAGGGCGCCGCCGAAGCCGCTCTCCTCACCTGCTGCGGCAGCCGCCACTGGGCCAGCCGGGTCGCCGCCCACCGGCCCTACCCCGACCTGGACGCGCTCCTCGCCGCCGGCGACGAAGCGGCGTACGACCTCTCGCCCGCCGACCTCGCGGAGGCGCTGTCCCGCGAGCCCCTCGCCGTCACGGTCCCCCACCAGGGAGCACACCCGAGCGCGCCCCAGGGCACCGGCACCGGCACCTGCACCGCCGTGCACACCGCGCTGCGCGCCGCCCACGCCGCGTACGAGAGCCGCTTCGGCCACTCCTTCGTGATCTGCCTCGACGACGCCGCGCCGGACGAGGCCCTCGACCAGCTGCTCTCCGGCATCCGGTCACGCCTCGGCAACGATCCCGAGGAGGAGCGCGCCATCGCCGCCGAGGAGCTGCGCAGGCTCGCCCGCGGCCGCCTCACCCGGCTCGCCCTCGGCCCGGCCAGCCACGACGCGGAACCCGCGCACGGCAGAAGCCCCGAACACGCCGCCCGCGAAACCCGCCCGCAATCGCGTCCCGATAGCCCGTACGTGCCTGTTTGATTGCCTGTTTGATCACACCGGCGGACCCGGGGCAGGTCCACCGACAACTCGTCGATACGATGACGAGCGGCCGGTGGACCGTACCCGGCCGGGCTCGTCCGACAGAGCTGCTCTTTCTTTAGTTAGAAGACTGGCGGCCGGCCCCAATCCCCGCTCCCGGAGGGTTCTTCCGTGCCGGCTGGAACGCTGTACCGCGGCCGGGAAGGCATGTGGTCATGGGTGGCTCACCGAGTCACCGGTGTCCTCATTTTCTTCTTCCTGTTCGTGCATGTCCTCGACACCGCTCTCGTCCGCGTCTCCCCGGAGGCGTACGACGATGTCGTGGCTACCTACAAGACACCGATCGTCGCGCTCCTCGAGTACGGCCTGGTCGCCGCCATCCTCTTCCACGCGCTCAACGGCCTGCGCGTCATCGCCGTGGACTTCTGGTCGAAGGGTCCCCGCTACCAGAAGCAGATGCTCTGGACCGTCGTCGGCGTCTGGGTCGTCCTGATGGTCGGGGCGCTCTACCCGGTCCTCGGCCACGCCGTCCGTGAACTGTTCGGGAGCTGACGCCAGACATGTCTGACACCACGCTTGAGAAGTCCGGAACGTCCGGTGTGGGCCCCGTCGAGGGCGTGTCGCTCTACGACGCCGACAACCCCGCCCCGGTCATCGAGGCCCCGCGCAAGCGGACCTCCAAGACCCCGCGCTCGACCCGCGGCAACTTCGAGATGGCCGCATGGCTCTTCATGCGCCTGTCCGGTGTCGTCCTCGTGGTCCTCGTCCTCGGTCACCTGCTGATCCAGCTGGTGCTCGACGGCGGTGTCTCGAAGATCGGCTTCGCGTTCGTCGCCGGCCGCTGGGCCTCGCCGTTCTGGCAGGTCTGGGACCTGCTGATGCTGTGGCTCGCGATGCTGCACGGCGCCAACGGCCTGCGCACGGTCATCAACGACTACGCCGAGCGCCCGAACACGCGTCTGTGGCTCAAGGGCCTGCTGTACACCGCCACGGTGTTCACCATCCTTCTGGGCACGCTGGTGATCTTCACCTTCGACCCGAACATCCGCTAAAGCCGAGGCGACCCACGTGAAGATTCACAAGTACGACACCGTCATCGTCGGCGCGGGCGGCGCCGGCATGCGCGCGGCCATCGAGTCGACGAAGCGCAGCCGCACCGCCGTGCTCACCAAGCTCTACCCCACGCGTTCCCACACGGGCGCCGCGCAGGGCGGCATGGCCGCCGCGCTCGCCAACGTGGAGGAGGACAACTGGGAGTGGCACACCTTCGACACCATCAAGGGCGGTGACTACCTGGTCGACCAGGACGCCGCCGAGATCCTGGCGAAGGAGGCCATCGACGCAGTCCTCGACCTGGAGAAGATGGGCCTGCCGTTCAACCGCACGCCGGACGGCACCATCGACCAGCGCCGCTTCGGCGGTCACTCGCGCAACCACGGCGAGGCGCCGGTCCGCCGGTCCTGCTACGCCGCGGACCGCACGGGCCACATGATCCTCCAGACCCTCTACCAGAACTGCGTCAAGGAGGGTGTGGAGTTCTTCAACGAGTTCTACGTCCTCGACCAGATCATCGTCGAGGAAGACGGGGTCAAGAAGAGCGCGGGCGTCGTCGCCTACGAGCTGGCGACCGGCGAGATCCACATCTTCCAGGCGAAGGCCGTGGTCTACGCGTCCGGCGGCACCGGCAAGTTCTTCAAGGTGACCTCGAACGCGCACACGCTCACCGGTGACGGCCAGGCGGCCTGCTACCGGCGCGGTCTGCCGCTCGAGGACATGGAGTTCTTCCAGTTCCACCCGACCGGCATCTGGCGCATGGGCATCCTTCTCACGGAGGGCGCCCGCGGTGAGGGCGGCATCCTCCGCAACAAGGACGGCGAGCGCTTCATGGAGAAGTACGCGCCGGTCATGAAGGACCTCGCGTCCCGTGACGTCGTCTCCCGCTCCATCTACACGGAGATCCGTGAGGGCCGCGGCTGCGGTCCCGAGGGCGACCACGTCTACCTCGACCTCACGCACCTGCCGCCGGAGCAGCTGGACGCCAAGCTCCCGGACATCACCGAGTTCGCGCGCACCTACCTCGGCATCGAGCCCTACACGGACCCGATCCCGATCCAGCCGACCGCGCACTACGCCATGGGCGGCATCCCGACGAACGTCGAGGGCGAGGTCCTCGCGGACAACTCGACCGTCGTTCCCGGTCTGTACGCGGCGGGCGAGGTGGCCTGCGTGTCCGTGCACGGCGCCAACCGCCTCGGCACGAACTCGCTCCTGGACATCAACGTGTTCGGCCGCCGCGCGGGCATCGCCGCCGCCGAGTACTCCGCGAAGAACGACTTCGTCGAGCTCCCGGAGAACCCGGAGGAGCTGGTCGTCGGCCTCGTCGAGCAGCTGCGCGACGCCACCGGCACCGAGCGGGTCGCCGAGCTCCGCAAGGAGCTGCAGGAGACCATGGACGCCAACGTCATGGTGTTCCGCACGGAGCAGACGATCAAGACGGCGGTCGAGAAGATCGCCGAGCTGCGCGAGCGCTACAAGAACGTGTCCATCCAGGACAAGGGCAAGCGGTTCAACACCGACCTCCTGGAGGCCATCGAGCTGGGCAACCTGCTCGACCTGGCCGAGGTCATGGCGCAGTCCGCGCTCGCCCGCAAGGAGTCCCGCGGCGGTCACTACCGCGAGGACTACCCGAACCGCGACGACGTCAACTTCATGCGCCACACCATGGCGTACCGCGAGGTCGCCGACGACGGCACGGACTCGATCCGGCTCGACTACAAGCCGGTCGTCCAGACCCGCTACCAGCCGATGGAGCGTAAGTACTGATGGCTACCCCGACGATGGACAAGCTGGAGGCCCTCGAGGCCGACTCCACGTCCTCCCACCTGATCACGGTCACGTTCCGGATCCGCCGCTTCAACCCCGAGGTCTCGGCGGACGCCACGTGGGAAGACTTCCAGCTGGAGATCGACCCCAAGGAGCGCGTCCTCGACGGTCTCCACAAGATCAAGTGGGACCTGGACGGCTCGCTCACGTTCCGCCGTTCCTGCGCACACGGCATCTGCGGCTCGGACGCCATGCGCATCAACGGCAAGAACCGCCTTGCCTGCAAGACCCTGATCAAGGACGTCAACCCGGCCAAGCCGATCACGGTCGAGCCCATCAAGGGCCTGACGGTCCTGAAGGACCTGGTCGTCGACATGGACCCGTTCTTCCAGGCGTACCGCGACGTGATGCCGTTCCTGGTCACCAAGGGCAACGAGCCGACGCGCGAGCGTCTGCAGTCCGCCGAGGACCGCGAGCGCTTCGACGACACGACCAAGTGCATCCTGTGCGCCGCCTGCACGTCCTCGTGCCCGGTGTTCTGGAACGACGGCCAGTACTTCGGCCCGGCCGCGATCGTCAACGCGCACCGCTTCATCTTCGACTCGCGTGACGAGGCGGGCGAGCAGCGCCTGGAGATCCTCAACGACAAGGACGGCGTGTGGCGTTGCCGCACCACGTTCAACTGCACGGACGCCTGCCCGCGCGGCATCGAGGTCACCAAGGCGATCCAGGAGGTCAAGCGCGCGCTGATCACGCGTCGCTTCTGATCGCGCCGTAGTTCGTACGACACCGTGGGCCCCCGGACGGCCGAAGAAGTGACCGTCCGGGGGCCCACGCATGCGCGCCTGCGCCCGCCCGGGGACCGCCGACCTAAGCTGACGGAATGTCAGACAACCAGTCGGTCGGCCTGTCCGTTGACCAGCCCGTCGCCCCCTTCACCGCCCCGTCCACCGGGCACTCGACCGAGGTGCTCGGCTTCGACCACGTCCTCTTCCCCGTCGGCGAACTCGCCGAGGCCGTCGGCTTCTACGAACGCGCCGGGTTCCCCGTGGCGTTCCGCCTCGACGAGATCGGCCTGGCGATCCTGAAGGCCGGCAAGGAGACCCCCGGCGTACTGCTGCGCGTCGAGGACGGCATCGGGCACCGCCCGCCGCCGTGGCCCACGCCGCGGGTGTGGCTGGAGGTCCCGGACGCCCGCGAGAAGGGCAGGGCCCTCACGGCCGTGGGCATCGAGCCGCTCACCGGACCGTTCTCCGTCGCCACGGGGTGGACCGTGGAGATCGCCGACCCGTGGGGGAACGTCGTCGGCTTCACGGACTATCGCAAGCGGCCCGAACTGGCGCGGGCGTAGCGGCACCGGCTCGGCTCACCGCGTCCACCACGTGGCGGGCGCACGAGGCGTGGCCGGGCGCCGTGGTCGCGGGGAGCGTCAGCGCCGTATCAGCGCCCAGACCGTCTTGCCCTGACTGCCGCGCCGCCACACGCCCCACGCGTCCGCGAGCGTGTCGAGCAGGCGCAGGCCGCGGCCGCCCTCGTCGTCCTTGCCGACGTCCGCACGCATCTCGGGTCCCGCCGGGCCCTCGTCGGTCACCTCGATGAAGCACGCCCCGTCGGCGAGCACCGTCACCGCGACCTCGAACTCCCGCTCCACGGAAGGACCGTGGAGGATCGCGTTCGTCGCGAGCTCCGACACGAGGAGCACGGTGTCGTCGAACGCCCCGCGCTCCGCCGTGTGCCCCCAGGCCGACAGATGCTCGCGCACCCGGGTCCGGGCGAGCGGCACGGACGCCGGGTGCGGTGGCAGCCGGAAGGCATCACGTCGCAGCAATCCTCGTTCCCCCTCCGGCACGGCACGCGTCAAGAACCGCACATGCATCCGACATCAAATGCTGCGCAGAGAAACCGAACAGTGTCACTGCGTCACCCCTCGGCCCGCCCGTATCCGGCCAGGTCCGAACCAACTGCCCCCGGAGGAGCGGCATTTCGCAGGTCCGGCCTGGTGGGAGCGGGCGCGGGTCCCGGAGCCGGGCGCTCAGGCCCGGCGGGACGCCAGTTCCACGACCGTGATGTCCGACGGCGCCCCGACCCGCACCGGCGGCCCCCAGGCACCCGCGCCGCGCGTCACATAGAGCTGGGTGTCGCCGTACCGCTCAAGACCCGCGAGCGTCGGATTGGCCAGGTCCGCGATGAAGTTGCCCGGCCACAGCTGGCCGCCGTGGGTGTGGCCGGAGAGCTGCAGGTCGACCCCGTGCTCGACGGCGTCATGGATGACGACGGGCTGGTGGGCGAGGAGCACGGAGGCCCGTGAGCGGTCCCGGTCGCCGAGCGCCTTGGCGAAGTCGGGCCCCTTCCCCTCGCTCTCGCCCGCCACGTCGTCGACCCCGGCGAGATCGAAGCCGGGCAGTTCGGTGCGGGCGTTCTGCAGCGGCCGCAGACCGAGCTCACGCACATGCTCGACCCACTGCTCGGCCCCGGAGAAGTACTCGTGGTTGCCGGTGACGAAGAACGCCCCGTGCCGCGCCCGCAGCCCGGCGAGCGGCGCGGCGGCCGGACGGAGGTCCTCGACGCTGCCGTCCACCAGATCGCCCACGACGGCGATCAGGTCGGGCTGCGTGGAGTTGATCGTGTCGACCACGCGCCGGGTGAAACCGCTGCCGAGGATCGGCCCGAGGTGGATGTCGCTGACCACGGCGATCCGGAACCCGTGCGCCGCACGCGGCAGTTTGGCCAGCGGCACGGTGACCCGCTTCACCTTGGGGCCGCGCAGCACGCCGTACGCCCCGTAGCCGACGGTCCCCGCCGCGACGGCCGCGGCGGTCCCGCCGACGACACGGGACACGAAGAGCCGCCGCGAGGGCGCGGGACGCACGACGGGGGCGGGCTCTTCGGGAACGGGGTCTTGGGAGACGCCCTCTGCGGAGACGTCCTCTACGGAGGCGGCGTCTTCGGAAGTGCCCTCTACGGAGACGTCGTCCTTGGAGGTGCCCTCTACGGAGACGTCCTCAGCCCGGGCGACCCACCGCCGCACCAAGGGACGCACCGCCTCCCCCACGACCAGTGCGAGCACCAGGTAGAGGAAGAGCGCCATCCACAGGAAGCCGGGCCAGGCGAGCACCCGCTGGAGCCAGAACGGCGCGCCGGCCCGCTCCGTCACGAGCGCCGCGAACATCACGACCGGCGCGGCCACGACGACCACCGTCCCCAGGCGCCGCGCGAAGGAGCCGGGGGTGGTGGTGTCCCGCACGAGGCGACGCCACACGTACCAGTGAAGTCCCGCGAAAGCGGCGAGGACGGCGAGGCCCGCGAGGACCATGAGGGCGATCACGGCTATGACGTTCTGCGCAAGGCACGCACTCCACGGAACCCGATGGTCCCCACCACCGTCCCCAAGACAAAGGAGACAACGGCGAGCGTCAGGTGCACCCAGAAGTACCCGGTCGGGTTGTCCGCATCATCGAAGGCCAGCCCACTGCCGTCCTTCCAGAGGTTCTTGACGAAAGTGATCCAGATGAACCAGCTCCACACCCCGAAGGCGAGCAGGAACCAGGAGACCGGTCGGCTGAGCTTCATGCGTTCAGTATCGCGAGGCTTCTCCGCGCACCGCCGCCGGGGTGGGGCGGACGGGACACAGCGCACCTCGGCGACGACTTCCACAGCGGCGCCATGTACGTTCTCGTCCGTGCCTGCCTTGAAAAAGACCACCTTCTTGGTCGCTTCCGCCGCATTGTTGTCCATGTCGACCGCGGCGCCCGCGCTCGCGGACGGTAAGCCGGGAGAGGACAAGGGCCAACCGAAGCCCCCCGCCAAGATGTCCACCGTCGGCGGTGCCCAGCTGGGCCGGCCGGGCACCCAGGTGAAGCTCAGGGCGGGCGCGCCGGTGCTGCCCAAGAAGCTGTCGGGGCGCTCCTGGATCGTCTCGGACGCGGAGTCCGGCGAGGTCCTTGCCTCGCACAACGCGCACTGGCGGCTCCCCCCGGCGAGCACCCTCAAGATGCTCTTCGCAGATACGGTTCTCCCGAAGTTCCCGAAGACGCAGAAGCACAAGGTCGAGCTCTCCGACCTGGCGGGCATCGGCGCGGGCAGCAGCATGGTCGGCGTCAAGGAGAACGAGACGTACTCCGTTCACGACCTGTGGCTCGGCGTCTTCCTCCGCTCGGGCAACGACGCGGTGCACGTCCTGTCCGCGATGAACGACGGCGTCCCGCAGACCGTCAAGGACATGCAGGAGCACGCCGAGGACCTCCAGGCGCTCGACACCCACGTGGTCTCCCCGGACGGCTACGACGCCAAGGGCCAGGTCTCCTCCGCGTACGACCTGACGCTGTTCGCCCGCTCCGGGCTGCAGAAGAAGGACTTCCGCGAGTACTGCTCGACGGCCACCGCCAAGTTCCCCGGCGAGACCAAGAAGGTCACGAAGGGCAAGGACAAGGGCAAGAACAAGCGCGAGTCCTTCGAGATCCAGAACACCAACAAGCTGCTCACCGGCGCCATGGGCGTCAGCCCCTACAAGGGCATCGCGGGCGTCAAGAACGGCAGCACCACGAACGCGGGAAACACCTTCACCGGTGTTGCCGAGCGCAACGGCAAGGTGCTGCTCGTCACCGTCATGAACCCCTCCTCCGGAGAGCCGCACGCGGTCTACCAGGAGACCGCGCGGCTCTTCGACTGGGGCTTCGCGGCCGCGGGCAAGGTCGACCCGGTGGGTGAGCTCGTCGCGCCGAAGGGCGCGGGCGGCGGCTCGGGCAAGGGCGCTCCCGGCAGCGGCGGCGCGGGCAAGGGGGCCGCGGCCGAGAACGCGGCGCACTCCTCCGACGACGGTTCGAGCGGCATGGGCGTCGCGCTCGGCGTGACGGGCGGCGTGCTCGCGGTGCTGGCCGCGGGCGTCTTCGTGATCAGGCGTCGGCTGCCGCTGCCCGGCCAGGCGGGTCGCCGCGCTTCACGGGACTGACACCGACCTCTCCGGAGGGTGTTCCTTCAGAGGCCGTCTCTACGGAGGCGGCCTCTTCGGTTTCCTCGCCCGATGCCTCTTCCTTGTCCGACTTGTCCGATGCCTTGCTCGTCGCCTTGCTCGTCGCCGTCCAGGCGGCGCAGAACAGCAGCAGCTTCGCGGTGAAGTTGATCCACAGGAGCAGTGCGACGGGCACTCCGAAGGCGCCGTACATGCTCTTCGCCGCGACCCCCTTCATATAGCCGCCGAGCAGCAGCTTGAGCAGCTCGAACCCGGCCGCGCCGATCAGCCCCGCGGTGAGGAGATCGCGCCGGTGCGGCTGGACCCCGGGCAGCAGCGTCAGGACGTAGAGCAGCAGCAGGAAGTCCGCGAGGACGGCGATCGCGAAGGCGACGACCTGGAGCAGCACCGCGCCCCAGCCCCGCTCGTCGATGCCGAGCTGGTCGGCGGTCCAGCCGACGGCGGTCGACGCGAGCGCGGAGGCCACGACCGACGCGAGGCCCGCGCCGCCGAGCCCGATGAGCACCCCGGCGTCCTTGAGCTTGCGCAGGAACGGGTTCTCCTCCTTGTCCGCCAGCTCCCAGACGGCCCGCAGGCACTCCCTTATCGAGCCGACCCAGCCGATGCCGGTGACGAGCAGCAGGGCGCCCGCGACGAGTCCGACGGTGCCCGCGTTGGCGACGAGGGCGTCCAGGTCCAGCTGGTCGGAGATGCCGGGGACCTGCTCGGAGATCTTGTCCTCCAGCTTGTTCTGCTGCTGCTTGGAGAGCGTCGCCGCGGCGATCGCGGCGGCGACGGTGAGCAGCGGGAAGAGCGCGAGGAAGCTGATGAACGTCATGGCCGCGGCGAGGCGGGCCCAGTGCACGCGGTCGAGCCGCTCGTAGGAGCGCCACGCGTGCGTGCGCATGCCCCGCTCGACGAGCGGCCCGATCCCGGGCAGTTTCTTCAGCCAGTCCATGACGCCTCCCTGCCCGCAGTCCTGCCCGATGTCCGGAAGACCAAAGTCCGGGTACCCCAAAACCGCAGAACAGTGGCGAATGCCATACCGACTCCCGCTCCGGAGACGGTGTCCGCGCGCGGCGATGTGAAGCCGAGTCCGTAGTGGGACACGGCGATGCACAGGAGCTGCACCAGGGCTCCCGCGATGTTGACGGCGAAGAAGACCCCGTACTGGCGCAGCCGCGACACCTCCGCGGTCCTGCGCCGGTAGGTGCCGAGCGCGTTGCCCGCGTACGCCACCGAGCAGCCCGCCACGAAGGACAGCGCCTTGGCGGTCAGCGGGTCCATGCCGACGGGTCCGCGCAGCCATACGAAGAGGCCGAGATCGGCGGCGTACGCGCAGATCCCGGCGGCGGCGAAGCCGAGCAGTTCGGGCCCGAGCGCCCGCAGCCGTTCCCGCAGGGCGGTCCATGGGGTTCTCAAACTCACCAGTCCGCGACGGCGAGGCCGTACATCGCGAGCCACACCAGGCCGATCACGGCGAGCGCCCGGTCGCGCAGCACGACGTCCTCGGGCTCGCCCGCCGTGCCCCGGTCGGCGAAGACGGCGTAGCGCAGGATCGCGAGGATGAAGGCCGCCATGGACAGCTGACGCCAGGGCAGCAGGCTGCCGTTGGCGGTGCCGCCGCTCTCCATGGCCCACAGGCAGTACGCGAGGACGGCGACCCCGGCGGCCAGCTGCCACACGAAGCGGAGGTAGCCGGTGGTGTACTCGGTGAGCAACGCGCGCGTGGCACCCAGTTTTTCGGAGCTCGCGGCCATCTGGACGGCTTCGGAGTAGCGCTTGGCGGAGACCATGAAGAGCGCGCCGAAGCCCGTGGTGATGAGGAACCAGCGCGAGAGCGGAATGCCGAGCGCGAGGCCGCCGATCATGGCGCGCATCAGGAAGCCGGTCGTCACGATCGTCAGGTCGACGACCAGGACGTGCTTGAGGCTGACGCAGTAGGCGAGTTGCATGCCGACGTACGCGGCGAGGAGCGCGGCCGTCAGCGGGGTGCACAGCGCGGCCGCCACGACGGGCGCGAGGACCGCAAGGAGCCCTCCTACGGCGTACGCGACGGACACCGGCACCTGTCCGGCCGCGACCGGCCTGCGGCACTTGGTGGGGTGCGCGCGGTCGGCGTCGGCGTCGCGCGCGTCGTTGATCAGGTAGACGGCGGACGCGGCGGCCGTGAACAGCACGAAGACGATCGCGAGTTGGCTGAGCGCATGGCGCGAGAAGAGCTCACCGGCGGCCGCGGGAGCCGCGACGACCAGGACGTTCTTCACCCACTGGCGGGGCCGTGCGGTCTTCAGGAGGCCGAGCGGCAGGCTGACGGGTCCCGGCTTCGGCTGCTGGGGCGGACGGGGTCGTTCCAGGACGGCGGAACGTTCAGGCATCGGTACGTCCTCCGTTCATCCAGACGGCTCCCGCGCGCGCGGTCAGCGCTCCGAGCGCCGCGCCCGCGGCCACGTCCGTCGGGTAGTGGACGCCGACGACCATCCGGGAGACGCACATGGCGGCGGCCAGCGGCGGGACGAGGTGGGCGCCGACCGGGCGCAGCGCGCCGTACGCGACGGCTGCGGCGGCCGCCGAAGTGGCGTGCGAACTGGGGAAGGAGTGCCGGCCCGAGGTGCGCACCAGGGGCACGACACCGTGCCGGCTGACCGGTCGCGGGCGGCGGACGATCTGCTTGACGCCCATGCTGGCCAGATGGGCGGCGACGGTCAGTGCCGTGCCGCGGAGCCAGGCGCCGCGCCGCTCGCGGTCCACGTAGGCGCCCGCGAGCCCGGCGGCGATCCAGAGTGCGCCGTGCTCGCCGCTCCAGGACAGGGCGCGCGCGGCGGCCGCCACGCGCGGATTCGCACCGCAGTCGCGCAGGGCCGACAGCAACCTGTGGTCCATGTCGTGCATGTGGCCTCTTTTTCGAAGACATGTCGAGAGCTGGGCATCTCGACTCTTCTAGGCAACCCCCCAATATTTACGGCAATGTTGGGTGACACTCCATCAATCACCCATTTCGGTGAGGAGATTGACGATTAGGAGCAAAGCTCCCCAGTACGGGCGATACTGTCGCTTTCATGCCTGTCGACTCCCCCACCGACTCCCTCGCCGCCCCCCTGACCAACTCCCCTGCCGCCCCCGCCCCCGCGGCCGCGTCCGACACCGTGTCCGTGTCCGGCTGGGGCCGCACCGCCCCGACCACCGCCCGGCTCGTCCGACCGCGCACACAGGACGAGGCCGTCGCCGCGGTGCGCGACTGCGGGGAGCGGGGCGGCATCGCCCGGGGTCTCGGGCGTGCCTACGGAGACGCGGCACAGAACGCGGGCGGCGCCGTCTTCGACATGACGGGCCTGGACCGCGTGCACGCCATCGACGCCGACGCGGGCACGGTCGTCTGCGACTCCGGCGTCTCGCTGCACCGCCTGATGGAAGTCCTGCTCCCCCTCGGCTGGTTCGTGCCCGTGACACCGGGGACCCGCTATGTGACGGTCGGCGGGGCCATCGGCGCCGACATCCACGGCAAGAACCACCACGTGTCGGGGTCGTTCTCCCGCCATGTCCTGGCCATGGACCTGCTGACCGCCGACGGCACGGTCCACACGGTCACGCCCGGCACCCCCCTGTTCGACGCCACCGCGGGCGGCATGGGCCTGACCGGCATGATCCTTTCGGCGACCGTCCAACTCCAGCCGGTCGAGACGTCCTTGATGAGCGTCGACACGGAACGCGCCACCGATCTCGACGACTTGATGGCTCGCCTCACCGCCACCGACCACCGCTACCGCTACTCGGTGGCCTGGATCGACCTCCTCGCGCGCGGCACGGCCATGGGGCGCTCGGTCCTGACCCGCGGCGACCACGCGCCCCTTGACGCACTCCCGGACCGGGCACGCGCGCGTAGAGCCCCTCTTGCGTTCCGCCCCGGACAGCTGCCCGCCGCCCCCTCCTTCGTGCCCGAAGGCCTGCTCGGCAAGGCGTCGGTGGGCCTCTTCAACGAGCTCTGGTACCGCAAGGCGCCCCGCTCCCGCACCGGCGAGCTGCAGAAGATCTCCACGTTCTTCCACCCCTTGGACGGCGTCCCGCACTGGAACCGCATCTATGGACGCAGCGGCTTCGTGCAGTACCAATTCGTCGTCGGATACGGCAAGGAGGAGGCCCTGCGCCGCATCGTGCGGCGCATCTCGGAGCGCGGTTGCCCGTCCTTCCTCGCCGTGCTCAAGCGCTTCGGAGAGGGCGATCCGGGCTGGCTCTCCTTCCCGATGCCCGGCTGGACCCTCGCCCTCGACATCCCGGCGAACCTGCCGGGCCTCGGTTCCTTCCTCGACGAACTCGACGAGGAGGTGGCCACCGCCGACGGCCGCGTCTACCTCGCCAAGGACTCACGGATGCGGCCCGAGATGCTCGCCGCGATGTATCCGCGGCTCGACGACTTCCGCGCCCTGCGGGCCGATCTCGACCCGCGCGGCGTGTTCCGCTCGGACCTCTCCCGCCGCCTCGCCCTCTAGGAGACCGGTACTCATGAAAGACGCCTTCGGCACCCCCCAGTCCCTGCTCGTCCTCGGCGGCACCTCCGAGATCGGCCTCGCCACCGCGCGCCGCCTCGTGGCCCGCCGCACCCGCACGGTGTGGCTTGCCGGGCGGCCTTCGCCGGACCTGGAGAAGGCCGCTGCCGGGCTGCGCGACATGGGCGCGGACGTGCGCACCGTCGCCTTCGACGCCCTCGACTCCGAGTCCCACGAGGAGTCCCTCGGCAAGATCTTCACCGAGGGCGACATCGACATGGTGCTGCTCGCCTTCGGGATCCTCGGCGACCAGGCGCGCGACGAGGACGAGCCGCTCTCCGCGGTGCGGGTCGCGCAGACCAACTACACCGGCGCGGTCTCGGCAGGCCTTGTCTGCGCGCGGGCCCTGCAGTCCCAGGGACACGGCTCCCTGGTGGTGCTGTCCTCGGTGGCGGGCGAGCGGGCCCGCCGCTCGAACTTCATCTACGGCTCCAGCAAGGCCGGCCTCGACGCCTTCGCCCAGGGCCTCGGCGACGCGCTGCACGGCACCGGGGTGCACGTCATGGTCGTCCGCCCCGGCTTCGTGCGCTCCAAGATGACGGCGGGCCTCGCGGAGGCCCCCATGGCGACCACTCCGGACGCAGTGGCGGAAGCCAT
This sequence comes from Streptomyces sp. NPDC059002, assembly GCF_042740435.1. Classification (NCBI taxonomy): domain Bacteria; kingdom Bacillati; phylum Actinomycetota; class Actinomycetes; order Kitasatosporales; family Streptomycetaceae; genus Streptomyces; species Streptomyces sp. NPDC059002. The sequence continues at coordinate 100,988 of NZ_JBHYJI010000008.1, forward strand.
CGAGACGGGCCTGCGGCGGCGCTCGGAGACGGTGTGGGTGCCGGGGGCACTCCGGTTCGTCATGTCGGCGCTGCGACACGCACCGAGGCCGGTGTTCCGACGGCTGCCGGTCTAGGGGCTGCTCCGGAGGTCAGTTCTCCGGGGTCCGGCTCTTCGGCGACTCGTACGTGGCGATCGCGGGCAGAACCACGGCGGCGCATGGATTCCCCCCAGCACGATCTGCCGGGGGCGGCCCCCGTCAGCGAGCGGGCAGCGTACCCCGGGCCGCCGGGGCCGGGGCCTGAGGGGGCACGAGGGGGCCGCCGAAGACGAACTCGCGCAGCTTGCGCCAGACGCCGTCGGCGCCCTGCTCGTACAGGGCGAAACCGGTGCAGGGCCACTCGGCCTCGTACTCCGAGAGCTCCGCGTACGCCCGGTCCATCGCCTCTTCGGAGATGCCGTGCGCCACCGTGACGTGCGGGTGGTACGGGAACTGCAGCTCGCGCGCCATCGGTCCCGACGCGTCCCGCACCCGCTCCTGCAGCCAGGAGCAGGCCGAGCCGCCCGCCACGACCTGCACGAAGACGACGGGCGAGAGCGGCCGGAAGGTGCCCGTCCCCGAGAGCCGCATGGGGAAGGGCCGCCCGGCCGCCGCGACGGACACGAGATGCGCCTCAACCGCGGGCAGCGCGGCTGCGTCCACCTCAGTGGGCGGAAGCAGGGTCACGTGCGTGGGGATGCCGTGCGCCGCGGGGTCCCCGAAGCCCGCGCGCCGCTCCTGGAGCAGGCTGCCGTGTGGCTCCGGGACCGCGATCGACACACCGATCGTTACGGTCCCCACGTCGTACTCCTGTCGTCGTGTTGGTGGGCAGGGGTGCGCTGCCGGGCAGCGCGGGTGCGGTTGTCGTGCTCGGTCCGGTGGGGCTCAGTGCTTGGCGGGCAAAAAGCCCACCTTGTCGTACGCCTGCGCGAGCGTCTCCGCGGCGACGGCACGTGCCTTCTCCGCGCCCTTGGCCAGGATCGAGTCGAGCGTCTCCGGGTCGTCCAGGTAGGCCTGGGTGCGGTCCCGGAACGGGGTCACGAACTCGACCATGACCTCGGCGAGGTCGGTCTTGAGCGCACCGTAGCCCTTGCCGACGTACTTCTGCTCCAGTTCCGCGATACCGGTACCGGTGAGCGTGGAGTAGATGCTGAGGAGGTTGCTGACGCCGGGCTTCTCCGCCGCGTCGTAACGGATCACCGTGTCGGTGTCGGTGACGGCGCTCTTGACCTTCTTGGCCGTGGCCTTGGGCTCGTCGAGGAGGTTGATCAGGCCCTTCGGCGTGGACGCCGACTTGCTCATCTTGATCGACGGGTCCTGCAGGTCGTAGATCTTCGCCGTCTCCTTGAGGATGTACGGCGACGGCACCGTGAAGGTCTCGCCGAAGCGGCCGTTGAAGCGCTCGGCGAGGTCACGGGTGAGCTCGATGTGCTGGCGCTGGTCCTCGCCGACCGGGACCTCGTGGGCCTGGTACAGCAGGATGTCCGCGACCTGCAGGATCGGGTACGTGAACAGGCCGACGGAGGCGCGGTCGGCACCCTGCTTGGCGGACTTGTCCTTGAACTGCGTCATCCGGGAGGCCTCGCCGAAGCCGGTGAGGCAGTTCATCACCCAGGCGAGCTGGGCGTGCTCGGGGACATGGCTCTGTACGAAGAGCGTGCAGCGCTCCGGGTCGAGACCGGCGGCGAGCAGCTGGGCGGCCGCGAGCCGGGTGTTGGCGCGCAGCTCGGCGGGGTCCTGCGGAACCGTGATCGCGTGCAGGTCCACCACCATGTAGAAGGCGTCGTGGGACTCCTGCAGCGCCACCCACTGGCGGACCGCGCCGAGGTAGTTGCCGAGGTGGAACGAGCCTGCGGTGGGCTGGATTCCGGAGAGCACGCGGGGTCGATCAGAGGCCATGTCGCCCATTCTCTCAGGTGACTCTCATAGCTCGGAAACAGGTGGGTGACGGGTGGGAACCAACGCGTGACCCCAAGGCCGCCGCCCAGCGGGCGACGGCCTTGGGGTCCTTGGGGTCCTTGGGGTCCTTGGGGCGGGAGGTCAGTCCGTCGGCAGGCCGGGGGCCGGATGGGCGGCCATGAGTTCGGACACCTCGGACCTGATCTTCGTCAGGGCGGCCTCGTCCCCGGTGCCCGCCGCGGCGACGCCACGGTCGATCCAGTCGGCGACGGTCGCCATGTGCTCCGTGCCCAGGCCGCGCGAGGTGAGGGAAGGGGTGCCGATGCGGACGCCCGAGGGGTCGAAGGGCTTCCTCGGGTCGAACGGCACCGTGTTGTAGTTCACGACGATCCCGGCCCGGTCCAGGGCCTTGGCGGCGACCTTGCCCGGAACGTCCTTGGGGGTGAGGTCCATCAGGATCAGGTGGTTGTCGGTGCCGCCGGAGACCAGGTCGAAGCCGCGGGCGAGCAGGGCGTCGGCGAGGGCCTTGGCGTTGTCGACGACCGCGTGGGCGTAGTCACGGAAGGAGGGCTGGGACGCCTCGTGCAGGGCGACCGCGATGGCCGCGGTGGTCTGGTTGTGCGGGCCGCCCTGCAGACCGGGGAAGACCGCCTTGTCGATGGCCTTGGCGTGCTCCTCACGGGCCATGAGCATCGCGCCGCGCGGGCCGCGCAGGGTCTTGTGGGTGGTCGTGGAGATCACATCGGCGTGCGGCACCGGCGAGGGGTGGGCGCCACCCGCGATGAGTCCCGCGATGTGCGCGATGTCGGCGACGAGGACGGAGCCGATCTCGCGGGCGATCTCGGCGAACGCGGCGAAGTCGATGGTGCGGGGCAGCGCGGTGCCACCGCAGAAGATCAGCTTGGGGCGTTCCTTGAGGGCGAGGTCGCGGACCTCGTCGAGGTCGACGAGACCGGTGTCCTGGCGTACGCCGTACTGCACGCCGCGGAACCACTTGCCGGTGGCGGACACGCCCCAGCCGTGGGTGAGATGGCCGCCCATCGGCAGGGCCATGCCCATCACCGTGTCGCCGGGCTCGGCGAAGGCGAGGTAGACGGCGAGGTTGGCCGGGGAGCCGGAGTAGGGCTGGACGTTGGCGTGCTCGACGCCGAAGACGGCCTTGGCACGGGCGATGGCCAGGCGCTCGACGGGGTCGATGTTCTGCTGGCCCTCGTAGTAGCGGCGGCCCGGGTAGCCCTCGCTGTACTTGTTCTGCAGGACGGTGCCCGAGGCCTCGAGGACCGCGCTGGAGACGTAGTTCTCGCTGGGGATCAGCCGCAGGGTGTCGGCCTGGAGCTGTTCCTCGGCGTCGACGAGCGCGGCGAGTTCGGGGTCGGCGGCCGTCAGCGCGGGATGGCCCGGCCGAGGGGTGTTGCGGCGGGAAGAAGAGGGAGTCATGGCGTCCTTCCGGGGGCGAGCGGTGAGTGTCCGTCGTGGTCCCGGGGTGCCCAGGCGGTCGGCACCTCGAAGGTTCTGCCTCGCACGGCTTCCTCGGGGTCCGTTCCCCGTGCGCCAGTCGCCGTGCTGTAGGGGTCACGATAGCTGGCACGCCGACACGGCATGTTTCTTCGTCCAGGATGCGAGCGACGATAGAAATTGGGCGCCACACCCGCCTCACACCGCACGACGAACGGAGACCCCGTGTCGACCACGCAAGCTTCCTTCGCGTCATCGCCGTCGTCATCGACCACCGAGGAGCTCATCGCCTCGGCCGAGTCGCACAGCGCCCACAACTACCACCCGTTGCCCATCGTGGTCGCCTCGGCCGAGGGCGCCTGGATGACCGACGTCGAGGGGCGCCGCTACCTCGACATGCTCGCCGGTTACTCCGCGCTCAACTTCGGGCACGGCAACCGCCGTCTGATCGATGCCGCCAAGGCCCAGCTCGACCGCGTGACGCTCACCTCGCGGGCCTTTCACCACGACCGGTTCGCGGAGTTCTGCACGCGCCTGGCCGAGCTGTGCGGCAAGGAGATGGTGCTGCCGATGAACACCGGCGCGGAGGCGGTGGAGACCGCCGTGAAGACCGCCCGGAAGTGGGGGTACCGCGTCAAGGGCGTGCCGGACGGGCGGGCGAAGATCGTCGTGGCGGCCGACAACTTCCACGGCCGGACCACCACCATCGTCAGCTTCTCCACGGACGAGGACGCGCGGGCGGACTTCGGGCCGTACACCCCGGGATTCGAGATCGTGCCGTACGGCGATCTCGCGGCGCTGCGGGCCGCGGTCACGGACGACACCGTGGCGGTGCTCCTTGAGCCGATCCAGGGCGAGGCCGGAGTGCTCGTGCCGCCGCCCGGATATCTGGCGGGTGTCAGGGAGTTGACCCGCGAACGCGGCGTGCTGTTCATGGCGGACGAGATCCAGTCGGGGCTCGGCAGGACGGGGCGGACGTTCGCGTGCGAGCACGAGGGCGTGGTGCCGGACGTGTATGTGCTCGGCAAGGCGCTTGGCGGCGGGGTCGTGCCGGTGTCGGCGGTGGTCGCCGACGCCGATGTGCTCGGGGTGTTCAAGCCGGGCGAGCACGGGTCGACGTTCGGCGGCAATCCCCTTGCCTGTGCGGTGGCGTTGGAAGTGATCGATCTCCTCTCGACCGGCGAGTTCCAGCAGCGGGCCACGGAGCTGGGCGAGCATCTGCACGCCGAGCTGCGGCTGTTGACCGGCGCGGGCAAGGTCACGGAGGTACGCGGGCGCGGGCTGTGGGCGGGCGTCGACATCGCGCCGTCGTACGGCACGGGACGAGAGGTCTCGGAGAAGCTGATGGACCGCGGGGTGCTGGTCAAGGACACGCACGGGTCGACGATCCGGATCGCTCCGCCGTTGGTGATCAGCAAGGAGGACCTGGACTGGGGGCTCGACCAGTTGCGGGGAGTGCTGAGCTAGCACTGCTTCTGGGCGGTCAGCCTGTTTGGGGTGTTCCACCCGCTTAGGGGCTTTCTGGCCGCTTCGGGACCTTCGGCCCTGGCGTGCCGCTCCCCCTCCCCCTAGCTTTGCTTCTCTTTTGTCCGCATTGGTGAAGCTGTACGGGGTGGGGTTCTGTGGGGGTACGTCCGTGGCATTGGGTGGCGTTGGTGGCGGGGGCCTTGCTCCTCTTCGTCGGCTGCCAGTTCGTGTTCGATGACCAGGACAAGACGCCGCAGCGCATCAAGGACGGCACCGCCGATCTCGAACTGACCGTCACCGGGCGGCCGACCCCGGAGACGCTTGCCGTCATCGAGAAGGCCCTGGTGCGGCTGAAGGACCGCGACGCCGACGGTCTCGCCGATCTCGCCGAGGACGACGAAGGGGCCGCGAAGACGGCCGGGGGCTGGGTGGAGAAGTGGGGGGACGCCGCGCAGAAGCCGGTCGTCGTGGACTTCGACGACGACTCGATCGGCACCTGGATCACCGAGCTCAAGTTCGAGGGGGAGCGAAAGCCCCTGCTGATCGACCTCAAGCACAAGGGCGGGGGCAAGGGGGACCCCGACCGTGAGATCGGCGTCATCATGAGGCCCGGCTACTACGACCACGGCTGACCGGGGCCGTCGACCGCCTGCGGAACGGCGGTGGAGGCGGCCTCGAAGGCGGTGTCGAAAGCGGTGTCGAAAGCGGTGTCGAAGGCGGTGTCGAAGGCGGTGTCGAAGGCGGTGTCGCCCAGGGTCGTGCGGATGCGTCGCGTGGCGCGGTCGACGTCCTTGCGTTCCGCGGGCGGCAGGGGCGCGCCTTCCGCCGCGCGGATCGCGGCGGCGGTGCCGAGCAGTCCGGCGGCCTCGGTGTGGCCCGCGTGGTCGTCCGCCAGGGAGCGGGCGCCCGCGAGGCCCTCCAGGGCGAGGGCAACGGCGCGTCCGTCGCCCGTCGTGCGGGCCACGGCAAGGCCCTCGCGGTGGAGTTCCGCCGCGCGCGGGGCGTCGCCGCGCTGCTCGGCGACGTAGCCGAGCTGGGCCAGGACCAGGGCCGTGCCGGAGTCGACGCCGAAGCGGCGGTTGAACTCCAGCCACGGCAGCAGGAGTTCCTCGGCCGTGTCCAGGTCGCCGCGGTGGCGGGCGCCGATGGCGAGGCCCGTCTCCGCGAACTGCTGGGCGGGGCGGTGCGACTGGCGCTCGGCGAGCTCCGCGGCGCGCCGGTGGTGGTCCGTGGCGGCCCGGTCGTCGCCGGTCAGGAGCGCGAGCCTGCCCAGGCGGGAGAGGCGGAAGGAGAGGTCGGTCCAGAGTTCGAGTTCCTCGGCGCCGCGCAGACCGTCGCGCTGGAGCCGGGCCGCCCCGTCGTAGTCGGCGGCGATCTCGGCGAGCACGCCGAGCTGTTCGGACGCCTGCAACTGGCCCCAGCGGTCGCCGAGTTCGGCGAAGAGGGCGGCGCTGCGCGTGGCGTCGGCACGCAGCGCCACGAGGTCACCGCGGTAGAGGGCGCGGGTGGCCCGGGTGGACAGCGTGGCGGCCTCGCCCCAACGGTCGCCCGCGGCCCGGAACTCCGCGAGCAGCGCGTCGACACGGGCGGCCTCGCGCGGCGTGCGGTCGAACCCGCACCGCGCGAAAGCGAGCAGCCAGCGGGAGCGGGCGTCGGCGGGGGTGGTGGACTCGCGCTCACAGGTGTTGCCGTGCGCGCAGGCCTCCTCGCCGGTCAGCAGGGCGAAGGCGGCGTGGGCGGAGGCGGCGGCGGTGCGGGCCGGGGCCTCGGTGCCCGCGGCGCTCGGCTCCCCCTTCGGGGTCGGGGTCGGGGTCGGGGTCGGGGTCGGGGTCGGCGGCAGGCTCAAGGCCAGGCCCAAGGAACGCATGGCTTCACGGAGACGGCCGCGCAGGAACCAGTACCAGGTCTGGGCGTTGACGAGACGCAGGGCCGTCGCGGCGTCGGCGTCCGCGGCCGACCACTCCAGCGCGGCGCGCAGGTTCACCGCTTCGCGGTCGAGCCGCCGCAGCCAGCTCCGTTGCTCGGGGCCGTGCAGGGCGGCGGCGCCGCGTTCGGCGAGGTCGGCGAAGTGCTGGGCGTGGCGGCGGCGCAGCGCGGTGGTCTCGGCCGCCTTGTCGAGGCGTTCGAGGCTGTAGGCGGTGACGGATTCGAGCATGCGGTAGCGGATTTCGGGGGCGTCGCTCGGGGCGGTCGAGGTGGTCGGGGTGATCGGGGCGGTCGAGGTGGCCGGGACGCCTGGGGTGTTCGGGGTGCCCGGGGTGTTCGGGGTGCCCGGGGTGCCCGGGATCGTTGCCGGGGCGAGGAGGGAGCGGTCCACCAGGCGGGTGACGAGGTCGAGGATGTCGTCGTCTTCCGCAGACGTCTGCTCGTCTGACGTCTGCTCGTCTGACATCTGCTCGTCTGATGCCTGCCCGTCAGACGTCTGCTCGTCTGACGCCTGCCCGTCAGACGCCTGCTCGTCTGACGCCTGCTCGTCTGACGCCTGCTCATCTGACGCCTGCCCGTCAGACATCTGCCCGTCAGACAACTGGCCCTCAGACATCCGCCCCTCAGACGACTGCCCCTCAGGCAACCGCCCCGCAGACAACCACTCCGCAGACATCCGCCCCTCAGACAACCGCCCCTCAGACAACCACCCCTCCCCCCAAGCCCCCCGCAGCACCCCCTCCGCGCTGTCCAGCGTGAACCCGCCGTCGAATACGGCGAGTCGGCGCAGGGTCCGCCGTTCCGGTGGGGTGAGGAGTTCCCAGCTCCAGTCGATCATCGCGCGCAGGGTGCGCTGGCGGGCCGGGGCGTCGCGGCGGACCTGGTTGAGGAGGCGGAAGCGGTCGTGGAGGCGGTCGGCGAGGGCGTGCACGCCGAGGGCCCGTACGCGGGTGGCGGCGAGTTCGACGGCCAGGGGGATGCCGTCGAGGCGGCGGCAGATGAGGGCGGCGGCCTCGCGGTTTCCGTCGTCCAGGGCGAAGCCGGGCGCGGCGGCCGCGGCGCGGGCCGCGAAGAGCCGGAGCGCCTCGTCCTCGCCGAGCGGGGCGACGGCTTCCAGGGTTTCGCCGGAGAGGGCGAGCGGCTCCTGACTGGTGGCGATGACGCGTATGTGAGGTGTGTGGCGCAGGAGTTGGGCGGTCAGGTCGGCCGCGGCGCCCAGGACGTGTTCGCAGTTGTCGAGGACCAGGAGGAGCCGACGGCCCGCGAGGGCCCGCCCGAGCCGCTCGGCCGCGGCGTGCCCGGACGCCGCGGCCCCCGCCCCCGCTCCCGCCCCACGCCCGGTCGCCCCCGACGGATCCGCGGGCGCGTCGTCGCGGATGCCCAGCGCCGCAGCCACCACCGACGTGACCGCCGACGCCACCGCCGACACCTCCTCGCCCCGCGTCCCCGCGAGTTCCGCGAGCCAGATGCCGTCGGGGAAGTCGTCCGCCAGGCCCGCCGCCGACTCCAGGGCGAGGCGGGTCTTGCCGACGCCGCCGGGCCCGGTGAGGGTGACGAGGCGTCCGGATGAGATGAGGCCGCGTACGCGCGTGACTGCGTGTTCGCGGCCGACGAGGCCGGTGACCTGCGCGGGCAGGTTCGTGAGGGGCCGCCGTTCCGCGACGGGCGCGATCGGCGCGGCGGAGCCGCCCCCGCGCGGCGCCGCCAGCTCCGCGTCCTGGCGCAGTATCGCCTCGTGCAGCGCGGCGAGTTCGGGGCCCGGATCGATGCCGAGTTCGTCGGCGAGGCGCAGCCGCAGGTCGCGGTAGGAGTCCAGGGCCTCGGCCGGGCGGCCGGAACGGTACAGGGCGCGCAGGTGGCTGGCCCGCAGCCGTTCGCGGAGGGGCTCGCGGGCGACCAAGGGCGCCAACTCGTCGGCCAGCAACGCGTGTTCGCCGAATTCGAGGCGGAGTTCGGCCAGCACCTCCTGGGCGGTGAGCCGCTGCTCTTCGAGGCGCGAGGCCGCATCCCGTACGAACGCGGCGTCGCGGAAGTCGGCGTACGCGGGTCCGCGCCACAGCGCCAGCGCGTCGGTCAGGAGCGACGCCTTCGTACGAGGATCAGCGCCTGACCCGTACGTTCCGGCCCCGGCCGCGCCCGCCCCGTACGCACGCGAAGTCAGCGCCGTGAATCGCGCGGCGTCCACGTGGTCGTGCGGCACCCGCAGCTCGTACCCCGCGGGGCCGTACGCGACCAGGCCCCGGCCGCCCGGCTCCGCCGCTTCGAGGGTGCGGCGCAGCTGGGAGACCTTCGTCTGGAGGGAGTTGGCGGGCGAGGCCGGGGGCCTGTCGCCCCACAGGTCGTCGACCAGGGTGTCCACCGGGACCGGGCGGCCCGCCCGCACGAGGAGCGCGGCGAGCAGGGCGCGCACCTTGGGCTCCGGGGCGGGCGCGATCTCCCCGTCCTCCGTGCGCACCGTCAACGGGCCGAGCACCTCGAATCGCATGGGGCCACGTTAATCGCCTGGTCATCCGGTACGCCGTGCGGCCGGACGCTCCCGCTGACCAGCCGCCGTACGACCCCCCGCACGACCTCGTACGCCACCCGGCCGTCCCCCGTGCGTGGACCGTCAGCGTTCCGTGCGCGCCCCCGGGCACGGTGATCCCCGTGACGGCGCCCCCGCGGTCACGGAGCAGCACGCGAACAGCACCCGAACAGCAGAACACCAGAAGACGAGAACACGAGAACACGAGATTCAAGGAGTCATCATGACCATCTCCCGGGAGATCCGCCTCGCCGCCCGCCCCACCGGCGAACCCACCGCCGCCGACTTCGAGTTGGCCACCGCCGAGGTCCCCGAGCGGCTCGGTGCGGGGCAGCTGCTCGTGCGCAACACCTGGATGTCGGTCGACCCGTACATGCGGGGCCGCATGGACGACGCGCCGTCGTACATCGCGCCGTTCCAGCTGGGCGCCCCGCTGGAGGGCAGTGCGATCGGTGAGGTCGTCGCGTCCGCCTCCCCCGACGTTCCGGTCGGCGCGACGGTCACGCACTTTCTCGGCTGGCGGGAGTACTCCGTGGTCGACGCCGCCGTCGCGACGGTCGTCGACACCTCGCTCGCCCCCGCCGACGCCTATCTCGGCCCGCTCGGCGCCACGGGCCTGACCGCGTACGCCGCGCTGACCCGCACCGCCCCGGTGCGCGAGGGAGACGTCGTCCTCGTCTCCGCCGCGGCCGGCGCGGTCGGCAGCGTCGCCGGGCAGATCGCCCGTGAGCTGGGCGCGTCCCGGGTGATCGGCTCGGCGGGCGGCCCGGCGAAGACGAAGAAGCTCCTCGACTCCTTCGGGTACGACGCGGCCGTCGACCACCGCGCGGGCGGCCTGTCCGAGCAGCTCGCGCAGGCCGCACCCGACGGCGTCGACGTCTATCTCGACTCGGTCGGCGGCGACCACCTGGAGGCCGCGATCGACGCGATCCGCCCCGGCGGCCGCATCGCCCTGGTCGGCGCCATCAGCACCTACAACGCGACCGCTCCGGCGCCCGGGCCCCGCAACCTCTTTCACGCCGCCAAGCAGGAGGCGACGCTGCGCGGCATGCTCGTCACCAGCCATCTCGGCCTGTTCCCCGAGTGGATCGGCCGGGCGGCCCCCCTGCTCGCCGACGGCACCCTGCGCACCGAGCAGACCGTCGTCGACGGCATCGAGCGGGCGCCGGAGGCCTTCATCGGGGTGCTGCGCGGGGCGAACACCGGCAAGATGCTGGTGCGCATCGATGCCGGTGCCGCCGACGCCTGAGCGGTCAGCTCACCGCGACCTTGGTGACGCGGTACGTGACCTTGTACTTCCACTTGCCCATCCACGTCCCGCCCTCGAAGTCCCACGGCTTGTCACCGTTGCGGAGATCCGAGACGGGCAGGCTGAAGGTGAGCTGGCCCAGTTCGTCGTCCGGGTCGATCTTCTTCAGGACTTCCTGCGCCGCGGTGCTCGTCGTGTCGATGATCTGTTGACCGACCTGCCCCGGAGTGGGCTTGAGGTTGTTGATGGCGTTGGTCATCTCCTTGAGCGCCTGGCCGTACCTGGCCCAGTCCGCCGAGAAGTCCTCGTCGAACGCCGCGATCCCGAGGTGCACGGTTTCCGAGAGCGAGATCTCGCCCTCGAACATCACGGCCTCGCTGGGGTTGAAGGGCTTCGTCTGGTTGTCGTTGATGTCGATCGGCTTGGTGAGCACGACCTGGCGCTGCTCACCGCCGATGACACCACCCACGATGTAGAACTCGTCGCCGCCGAGGTTGTCCTCGGTGTCGTAACAGTGCACGTTGACCAGCTCGATGCGGATGCGCGCCTTGTCACTCGCCATGAATCCGGTTTCCTTCCGGTACGAATGAGCGAACGGATGGGCAATGCGCCATCAGTCTGCGGATCCGCGTACAGGGCGAACAGAATTGATTCCGGCCAGCGGGACACCGACCGGTTTATGTACAGAGAACTGAGGGGGCCGGGAAACGGCATGGCACGAGTGACACACGTGGCGCCGGGCAGAGCCGAATTCCTTTACTGGAAAGGCGGCTTCGGACGTCCTTCGGAATTCACAGAATTACATGAGGGATAAACCTTGCGTACTCGTCCGTGACGAGGCCCGACGATTCCCTGATCCCGAGCCCCGCCGCCTCGTCCTCGACGACCCACGCGCCGAGGACGACCCGGTTGCCGTCGAAGTCGGGCAGGGGCGCCAACTCCTGGTAGCAGCAGGCCTCTTCACGGACGACGGCCGGGTCTCCCGGCTCGTGCACCGTCACTCCGGCTCCTTCGCGGCCGAGCAACGGCTTGGTCACGTAGCCGCGTTCCGAAGCCAGTTCCCGCGGGCCGTCCAGGTAGGCGGGCAGCAGGTTCGGGTGGCCCGGGTACAGCTCCCACAACACGGCGAGCAGCGCCTTGTTGGAGAGCAGCATCTTCCAGGCGGGCTCGATCCAGAGCGTGGATCCGGTGCCGCCGCCGTTGTCGAGGGTCTCCAGGACGTGCGGCGCGAAGCGGTCCGTGGTCAGCCACTCCCACGGGTAGAGCTTGAAGCAACTCCGCATGAAGCGGAGCTTCTTGTCGACGAAGCGGCGTGAGAGCCGGTCCCAGCCGATGTCCTCCATGGAGATCGACTCGACGGCGAGGCCCGCCTGTTCGGCCGTTTCGCGCAGATACGCGACGGTCATCAGGTCCTCGCCGAGTTCGTCGGCGGCGGAGTGCGCGAAGTACAGGGGGCCGCCGGGCGGCAGCAGCGGGGCCTGCTTCTTCCAGGCGTCGACGAGGCGTTCGTGGAGGGAGTTCCACTGGTCGGCGCCGGGGAAGCGCTCCTCCATCCAGAACCACTGGGGGCTCGCCGCCTCGACCAGGGACGTGGGGGTGTCGGCGTTGTACTCCAGCATCTTGGCCGGGCCCGTGCCGTCGTGACGCAGGTCGAACCTGCCGTACAGGGAAGGGAGTTCGGCCCTGCGCCGCCACGCCTCGGCGACCGCGTCGGCCACCCGGGGATCCGTGATGCCGAGGTCGCCGAAGCGGTCGTGCTCGACGATGTGCGCCGCCGCCGCGAGGCACATCGCGTGCAGTTCCTCGACGACCTCCTCCAGCGCCTCGACCTCGGGGAGCGAGAAGACGTAGTACGCGCTCTCGTCCCAGTAGGGGCGCAGGGTGTCGTCGGGGTAGCGGGTGAGCGGGTAGATGAGCCCCTGGTCCTCGACGGTCCGCTGCCAGCCGGTCCGGGGTTCGATGGTGCGGCGTTCCACGTCTCAGCCGCCGCCGCTGCCGCTGCCCGAGCAGCCGAAGCCGTCGCGGTCCACGGCCTCGCTGCGGCTGAAGGTGCCGTAGTCGGCGTAGCGTCCGTCGACGTCGGCGTCGTAGTACCAGGCGGGGTCGGTGCGGCCGGACGTCTTGCCGGTGCCGTAGGAGCTCTTGCGGGACTTGCCGGTGGCACCGGTGGCACCGGACTTGCAGCTGCTGTCGCTGACGATGCGGTAGCCGTTGACGTAGTCATAGCTGTCGCGGTCCACGCAGCGGCGGTCCGGGTCGGAGCCGCAGGAGGTGAGGGCCGCGGCGAGGACACCCATGCCGCCGAGCGCGACCGTGCTGGAGCGCAGCCGCCGTGGTTGCTTCTGTGTCATGTGGTGCCGTCCCCCGGGAGCCATGCGTGGTTCGTTGTCGGCCAGTGGTTCGTTCTCGGCCAGCCGTGCGGATCGGCGATCAGCGTAGGGAAGGCCACCCCCGCCGTGTCCACCGCCTCCCCCGGATGTCCCTTGGGTCTCCTTTGACTCACCTTCCTCTACAGTCACTTCGTGTCTCTTGGGATGTTTTGCGCACTCGGTTCAGCGGTCTGCTTCGGCACCGCCTCGGTCCTCCAGGCGGTCGCCGCGCGCGCCACCGCGCCCGGCACCGGCTCCGGCGTCGACCCCGCACTGCTCCTGCGCGCCCTGCGCCAGTGGCGCTATCTCGCGGGGCTCGGGCTCGACGGGCTCGGCTTCCTGCTCCAGATCGTGGCCCTGCGCTCCATCCCGATCTACGCCGTGGGGGCGGCGCTCGCCGCGAGCCTCGCCGTCACGGCCGTGGTCGCCGCGCGCCTCCTGCACGTGCGGCTCAGCGGCGTCGAATGGGGCGCGGTGGGCGTCGTCTGCGCGGGCCTCGCCATGCTGGGCCTCGCGTCCGGCGACGAAGGCGACCGCACCGGCTCGACGGCCCTCCGCTATGTGATGCTCGGCGTCGCCCTCGCCGTCCTGCTCCTCGGCGCGGTGGCGGGCCGGCTGCCCGACCGGGGCCGGGCCCTGGCGCTCGGCCTGGGCGCGGGCTTCGGCTTCGGGGTGGTCGAGGTGACCGTACGGCTCATCGACGACGTCTCGCCCGGCGCGCTCCTGACCAATCCGGCGACATACGCCCTGCTGCTCGGCGGCGGCGCCGCCTTCCTGCTGCTCACCTCGGCCCTGCAGCGGGGCTCGGTCACCACCGCCACCGCGGGCATGGTGATCGGCGAGACGGTCGGGCCCGCGCTGGTGGGCGTGGTGTGGCTCGGCGACCGCACCCGCGAGGGCCTCGAATGGCTCGCGGTCCTCGGCTTCGCGGTGGCGGTCGCGGGCGCGCTGGCCCTCGCGCGGTTCGGCGAGGCGCCGGAACAGGGCGATGCGACCTAGGAGGTGCGCGATACAGTCGCGCGAGCGTTCCCACCCCGGGGAACGTGCGCGATCCGTCCGGCCACCTGGCCCTTCCCCCACTGAGAGCAGGTTCCGTCCATGGCATGCCGTATCAGCGAACTCGTGCTCGGCTGCCGCGAACCCGAGGTGCTCGCACGGTTCTGGTGCGAGGTCCTCGACTTCGTGGTGCTGGACCGCGAGGACGACGGAACGCTGGAGATCGGGCCGCGCGAAGGCTTCGGCGGCGCGCAGCCGACGATCATCCTCAGCCGCAGGGCCGAGCCGGAGCCCGGGAAGTCCCGGCTGCACATCGACGTCAACGCCACCGACCGCGACCAGGGCGCCGAGCTCGAACGCCTCCTGGAGCTGGGGGCGCGCCGGGCCGACATCGGCCAGACCGGCGACGAGCAGTGGCATGTGCTCGCCGACCCCGAGGGCAACGAGTTCTGCCTGCTCAAGGCCCGCCTCAACCCGCTCTGACGGCCCTGGAGCGAGGGACCGGCCGCGGGCGGCGGGGAACCGCCGGACACGGTCACGGCAGGACCCGGCACAGCGCCTCCAGCGCCCCCGCCCACGCATGCTCCGCGGGCGTCCCGTACCCCACCACCAGCGCGTCCCGCCGCCGCGCCCCCGCGAGGGGGTGACGGAAGCGGGACAGGCCCTGCACCGCGAGGCGTTCCCAGTTGGCCGCCTGGACGACGGACTGCTCGGTGCCCTGCGGGAGTTCGACGACCGCGTGGAGCCCGGCCGCGATGCCGGTGGCACGGGTCTCGGGGGCGCGTTCGGCGAGGGCGGCCACCAACTGGTCGCGGCGGTGCCGGTAGCGGAGGCGGGCGGCGCGCACATGACGGTCGTACGCACCGGACGTGATGAACTCCGCGAGCGTCAGCTGGTCGAGGACCCCGCACGACAGGCCCGCCGCGTCCTTCTCGCCGACGACCTCGTCGCGCAGCGCGGACGGCAGCACCATCCAGCCGAGGCGCAGACCGGGGGCGAGGGACTTGCTGGCCGTGCCGAGGTAGACGACGTGTTCGGGGTCCAGTCCTTGAAGCGCCCCCACAGGCTGGCGGTCATAGCGGAATTCGCCGTCGTAGTCGTCCTCCAGGATCAGTCCGCCCTCGCGCCGCGCCCAGTCGACGGCCGCGGCGCGCCGGTCGGGACTCAGTGGTACGCCCATCGGGAACTGGTGCGCGGGGGTCAGGAGCACCGCCTTCGACGCGCCCGCGCCGGACCCCAACCCGGCCGTGCACGTGCCCAGTTCGTCGAAGTCGAGCGCCGCCGTGCGCAGGCCCGCGCGGTGCAGCAGGTTCCAGTGGACGTCCAGGCCGTACGACTCCACGGTGACCTGCCGCAGTCCGCGCGTGCGCAGCACCCGGCCCAGGATCGAGAGGCCGTGCACGAATCCGGCGGTGATGACGATGCGGTCGGGGTCGGTGCGCACGCCGCGGGCCCGCGCGAGGTAGAGGGCGAGGGCCTCGCGCAGTTCGAAGCGGCCGCGCGGATCGCCGTACCCCAGCGCCTCGTTGGGGGCGGCCGTCATCGCGCGGCGGGCCGCCTTGAGCCACTCCGTACGCGGGAAGGCGGACAGGTCCGGGGTGCCGGGGGTGAGGTCGTACGTCGGCGCGCCGCCCTTCCTGCGCGGCGGCGTGGGGCGCGCGGGCGGCGTGATCACGCGCTCGGCCACGCGCGTGCCCGAGCCCTGCCGCGCGGTGAGCCAGCCCTCGGCGACCAGGTCGGCGTACGCGTCGGCGACCGTGTTCCGCGCGATGCCGAGGTCGGCGGCGAGGGAGCGGGACGACGGCAGACGGGTGCCGGGGGCGAGCCGGCCGCCGCGCACCGCCTCGCGCAGCGCGTCGGTCAGGCCCTTGCGGACACCGCTGCGGGAGGCCTCGCCGCCCGTTTCCAGGTGCAGGTCGACGCCCAGAGTGGCCCATGTTTCTCCCATGGAAATGGACCATACCTGTGGGCTACCACGACCGTAGGCTGAGCGTCATGACGACGAACGAGAGCACCACCGAGACCGCCACGGACACCACCAAGGAGTACGTCCACGAGCACACCCCCCGGCTCGCCTGGGCCCAGCAGGCCCCCGAGGTCTTCAAGGCCATGATCAAGCTCGACGCGGCCGCCCGTAAGGGCCTCGACCCGGTGATCGCCGAACTCGTCAAGATCCGCGCCTCGCAGCTCAACCACTGCGCGCTCTGCCTCGACATGCACACCAAGGACGCGCTCGCGGCGGGCGAGAGCGTCGAGCGGATCATCCAGCTCAGCGCCTGGGAGGAGTCGCGGCACTTCTACACCGCGAAGGAGATCGCCGCGATCGAGCTGACCGAGGCGATCACCGTCCTCACCGACGGATTCGTGCCCGACGACGTGTACGCGCGCGCCGCCGAGCACTTCGCCGAGGCCGAGCTCACCCAGCTCATCGCCGCGATCACCGTCATCAACGCGTGGAACCGCTTCGGCGTCGCCACCCGCCAGGTGCCGGGCCACTACAAGGCGGGGGACTTCAAGTGAGCCCTCGTACCACGCACTTGGACAAGGGCGTCGCCGGTGCGATGAGCGCGCTGAGTGCCGCCGCCAAGCAGGGGCTCGGCGACGCCGTGCTCGCCGAACTCGTGATGATGCGGGCCTCACAGATCAACGCGTGCGCGTTCTGCCTCGACATGCATGTGGACATCGCGCTGAAGAACGGCGAGACGCCCAAGCGGATCGCGCTCCTCAACGCCTGGGAAGAGGCCAGGGAGTTCTTCAGCGAGCGGGAGCGGGCGGCCCTCGCGCTGACCGAGGCGGTCACCGTGCTGACCGACGGCTTCGTGCCCGACGAGGTCTACGCGACGGCCGCCCAGCACTTCGACGAGGCCGAACTCGCCCATCTCATCGGCCTGATCAGCGTCATCAACAGCTGGAACCGGCTGATGGTGAGCCGCCGCATCGACCCCGGCGGTCCTGCATGGTGAGCCCCGTCGACACCCTGCGCGCCCTGCACCACGGCCGGGCGCCCGGCGACCCGCTGATCCTGCCGGGACCGTGGGACGCCGCGAGCGCCCGGGTCTTCGAGGAGGCGGGCAGCCCCGCGCTCGCCACGCCCAGCGCGGGGATCGCCCTGTCCCTCGGGTACGAGGACGGGCAGGTGCCGCCGAAGGAGATGTTCGCGGCGGTCGCCCGGATCACCCGGTCGGTGTCCGTTCCGGTGTCCGTGGACGCCGAGACCGGATACGGGCTCGGGGCCAAGGAGCTGGTGGACCGGCTCCTCGACGCGGGCGCCGCCGGCTGCAACCTGGAGGACTCCTACGGGGGCAAGGGCCCCACGGGTGTCCTGCGGGACGCGCGCGAACAGGCCGACTGGCTCGCGGAGGTGCGGGAGGCCGCGGGGGAGCGGCTCGTCATCAACGCGCGCATCGACACGTTCGTCCGCGGCATCACGGATCCGGAGCGGGCGGTCGAGCGGGCGCGGCTCTATGTGGCCGCGGGGGCCGACTGCGTCTACCCGATCCTCGCGCCGGTCGAGGCGATTCCCGCGCTGCGGGCGGGGATCGAGGGACCGCTGAACGTCCTCGCCAAACGGGACGGGCCCTCCCCCAGGGAGCTGGGGGAACTCGGCGCCACCCGGATCACGTTCGGGCCCGGGCTGCTCCATCGGGCCATGTCGGCCCTGCGGGAGATCACCGACGAGCTGACGTAGACGTGGAAGTGCCGGGTGTCCGCACGGACGGACACCCGGCACCGTGGGGTGTGCCTGCCTACTTGGGCAGCCACGCCTTCCACTTCGACTCGTTCTTGTCGATCCACGCCTTCGCCGCGTCCTGCGGGGACATCTTCTTGTCGGCGATCATCAGGGAGACCTCGTTCTGGTCCTCCTCCGACCACTTGAAGTTCTTCAGGAACTCCGCGGCGTCGCCGCCGTTCTTGGCGAAGTCCGCGTTGAAGTACTTCTGCAGGGGCGTGTGCGGGTAGGCGCACTTGATCGTGGCGGGGTCGGCGTCGCAGCCCTCCTTGTACTCGGGCAGCTTCACCTCCGTCATCGGCACCTTCTCGAACAGCCACTGCGGCTTGTACCAGTACGTCAGGAACGGCTTCTGCTGCTTGGCGAACTGCTCGATCTGGGTGATCTGCGCCGCCTCGGAGCCCGCGAAGACGACCTTGTAGTCCAGGTCGAGGTTCTTGACCAGGGCCTTGTCGTTCGTGACGTACGACGGGGAGCCGTCCATCAGCTGGCCCTGGCCGCCGCTCTCCGCCGTACGGAACTGGTCCGCGTACTTGTTGAGGTTCTTCCAGTCCGTGACGTCCGGGTGCTTCTTGGCGAAGTACGTCGGGACGTACCAGCCGATGTGCCCGGTCACGCCGACGTCGCCGCCGGGGACGATCGTCTTCTTGTCCTTGATGTAGCGCTGTTCCTGCTCGGGGTGGCCCCAGTCCTCCATGATCGCGTCGACGCGGCCCTGGCTGAGCGCGTCCCAGGCCGGGACCTCGTCGATCTGGACCTTGTCGACGCGGTAGCCCAGCTCGTGGTCGAGCAGGTACTCGGCGACGGCGACGTCCGCCTGGGCGCCCACCCAGGACTGCACGGAGAGCGTCACGGTCTTGGCGCCCGCCGCGTTCGCGTACGGGGACGACTGCTTGGTCATGTCGGCCTTGCCGCACCCGCTCAGGGCGAGCAGGGTTCCGGCCGCGATCACGGCGCTCAGTGCGCGCTTGCTTCCGCGTATGTCACGTACTCGCATGTCACGCCCCCTTCTTCGCGCGGCGTTCGGTGGGCTGCGTCACCCGGTCCAGCATCAGGCCGAGGCAGACGATGGCGGCGCCACCGACCAGGCCGGACGCCAGGTCGCCCTGCGCGATGCCGTACAGGACGTCGTAACCGAGCGCGCCACCGCCGACCAGACCGCCGATGACGACGACGGCGAGGACCAGGACGACCGCCTGGTTGACGGCGAGCAGCAGCGCGGGGCGGGCCAGCGGGAGCTGGACCTGGCGCAGCTGCTGCCAGTTGGTCGCGCCGAGGGACTTCGACGACTCCATCGCGGCGGGGCTGACCTGGCGCAGGCCCTGCGTGGTGATGCGGATGACGGCGGGCAGCGCGTACACGATGGCCGCGGCGACCGCGGGGGCGCGGCCGATGCCGAACAGGGCCACGACCGGGATCAGATACACGAACTGCGGCATCGTCTGGAAGACGTCGAGGACGGGCCGCAGCAGCCGTTCGAAGCGTGCGCTGCGGGCGGTCGCGATGCCGACGGCGAAGCCGATGACCATGGTGACGGCGACCGCGGCGAGGACCTGCGAGAGCGTGTCGAGGGACTTGTCCCACACGCCGAGCACCCCGATCCCGGCCATCGCGAGGACGGCGGTGAGCGCGGTCTGCCAGGTGCCGATCAGCCAGGCGAGGGCCGCGACCACGAGCAGCAGCGACCACCAGGGCATCCACAGGAGGCCGTCGCGGACCGGGTCGAGGACCCAGGTGGTGAAGTGCGCGGACCAGTCGGCGGTGCCGCCGACGACGGGCACGCCGGTGTAGATGTGGTCGACCATCCAGTCCTTGGCGGTGTTGACCGGCTCGACGATGTTCACCGTCCAGCTCTCCGGCCAGTCCAGGCGGTCGGCGTAGCGGAAGGCGACCGCGACGGCGGCGGTGACCAGGGCGGCGAGGGCCGAGCCCCGCCCGCCGGTCACCCACCAGTAGGCGCCGCCCTGCGTCTGCCGGTCGACCGGGTTGGCGCCCATGCGCTCACCGGCGGCGCTCGTCACGCGGTCGAGGACCACGGCGAGCAGCACGATCGGGATGCCCGCGGCGAGGGCCGCGCCGACGTCGACGGAGCCGAGCGCCTGGTAGACGCGGTCGCCGAGACCGGCGCCGCCGATCATCGAGGCGATCACGGCCATCGAGAGCGCCATCATGATCGTCTGGTTGAGGCCGAGGAGGAGTTCCTTGCGGGCGAGCGGGAGCCGCGCGGAGATGAGGCGCTGGCGTGCCGTGGTGCCGAGCGAGGTCACGGCCTCCATCACGCCGCCGTCGGCGCCGCGCAGGCCGAGCGCGGTGAGGCGGGCCATGGGCGGGGCGGCGTAGATGACCGTCGCGAGGACCGCGGCGGGCACGCCGACGCCGAAGATCAGGACGGCGGGCAGCAGATACGAGAAGGCCGGGAGCACCTGCATGGTGTCGAGCACCGGACGCAGCAGGCGGAAGATCCGGTCGTTGAGTCCGGCCGCGAGCCCCATGAGCGCGCCGAGCACGACGGAGGCGAGGACGGCCACGACCATCAGGGCCAGCGTCTGCATCGTCGGCACCCACATGCCGAGCAGCCCGCACAGGCCGAACGCGGCGGCGGTCAGCACCGCGAGCCGTACGCCCGCGACCCGCCAGGCGATCAGGGCGGAACCGGCGACGACACCGGCCCAGCCGCCCGCGAGGAGCACCAGGTAGACGGCGCGCACCGACAGGACGATGGCGTTGCTGATGTGCCCGAAGAAGTAGGTGAACAGCCAGTGGTTGTCGCGGTTGTCGATGATCCAGTCGGTGGTCTTGGCCAGCGGCTCGGACAGATCGACGGTGAGGGCGTCCGGCCAGGCGCCGGAGGCCCACTTGGCGTTCGCGATCGGCACGAGGATCGCCGCGGCGAGGGCGAGCAGCAGGAGCTTGCCCACGACGCGGTGACGCAGGAGCGCGCCGATTCCCGTATCTCGTACGGGACCTGAGGATGCGGTGGCGGTGGCCATCAGGCGACCACCTCGCCCTTTTCGGAGGCTGTTCCCGCGACGACGGCGAGCAGCCCCGCGTGGTCCACCACGCCCAGGCACCGCTTGCCGTCCATCACGCGCACCGGGAAGCCGGAGCGGGCGACGGCCTCGATGGCCTCGGCGACCTTGGCGTCGGGCGCGAGGGCCGCGCCGCGGGTCTCCTCGTCGGTGTCGGCGGGGCGCATGGCGCTGCGCACGCTCATCACGTCGGCGCGGGCCACGTCGCGGACGAAGTCACGGACGTACTCGTCGGCCGGGGAGCCGACGATCTCCTCGGGGGTGCCGATCTGGACGACGCGGCCGTCGCGCATCAGGGCGATGCGGTCGCCGACCCTGAGGGCCTCGCTGAGGTCGTGGGTGATGAAGACCATCGTGCGGCCCTCTTCGTCGTGCAGGCGGCAGATCTCTTCCTGCATGTCGCGGCGGATCAGCGGGTCGAGCGCGCTGAACGGCTCGTCGAACAGCAGGACTTCGGGGTCGACGGCGAGGGCGCGGGCCAGGCCCACGCGCTGCTGCTGACCACCGGAGAGCTGTCCGGGCTTGCGCTGCTCAAGACCTTCGAGGCCGACCTTCTTGACCACGTCGAGGGCCTTGGCGCGGCGCTCGGCCTTGCCGACGCCCTGGATCTCCAGGCCGTACGCGACGTTGTCGAGGACCGAGCGGTGCGGAAGCAGGCCGAAGTGCTGGAAGACCATCGCGGCGCGGTGCCTGCGCAGTTCGCGCAGGCGGGCCTTGTCCATGGCGAGGACGTCCTCGCCATCGATGGCGAGGGAGCCTGAGGTCGGCTCGATCAGGCGGGTCAGGCAGCGTACGAGGGTGGACTTGCCGGAGCCCGACAGGCCCATGACGACGAAGACCTCACCCTTCTTGACCTCGAAGGACACATCGCGCACGGCGGCGGTGCAGCCGGTCTGCTCGCGCAGTTCGGCGGGGCTCAGGCCGTGCAGCGAGGTGTCGGACGGTATGCGCTCCGCCTTGGGGCCGAAGACCTTCCAGAGGTTCTTGACGGCGAAGACGGGTCCGTCGCCGGACGTCGGCTCGGTCGTGTCCGTGGTGGTCACGGTGGCCTCGCTCATCGGCTGTCACCGCCAAGGATCTCGGCACATTTCTCCCCGACCATGAGTACTCCGATCATCGGGTTCACGGCGGGCATCGTCGGGAAGACGGATGCGTCCGCGATACGGATTCCTGCCATGCCCCGGATCTTCAACTCCGGGTCGACCACCGCGAGTTCATCAGTGGAAGCACCCATTCGGCAGGTGCCCGCGGGGTGGTAGACGGTGTGCGCGGCCTTGCGCACGAGCTCGCTGATCTCGGCGTCGTCGGTGACCTCGGGGCCGGGGAACACCTCGCGCTTGAGCCACTTCTTGAAGGGCTCGGCCTCGGCGACCTTCCGCGCCAGCTTGATGCCGTCGACGAGGGTCTGCCCGTCGTAGTCGCCCTCGTCCTCGAAGTACTTGAAGTCGAGCGCGGGCTTCACCTCGGGGTCGGCCGAGGTGAGGTAAAGGCGGCCGCGCGCACGGGACTTGGGGATGTTCGGGGTCATCGAGACGCCGTGCTCGGGGCGCTCGTAGCCGAGGCGCTCCGGGTTGTCCGTGAACGGGATCTGGTAGAAGTGGAACATCAGGTCCGGGCCCTTGTGCTCCGGGTCCCGCTTCACGAACAGACCGGCGTCCGAGTCCATCGCGGAGTTGCCGGGGATCGGCCCGTTGGTCTCCCAGACGATGACCGACTCGGGGTGGTCGATGAGGTTCTCGCCGACGCCCGGCAGGTCGTGCACGACCGGGATGCCGAGGGCTTCGAGGTCCTTCTTCGGGCCGATGCCGGAGTGCATGAGCAGCCGCGGCGTGTCGACGGCACCGGCGCAGACGAGCACCTCGCGGCGGGCGGTCAGGAGCTTCTCGGCGCCGTCCTTGGTGCGGATGTGGACGCCGCGGGCGGTCTTGCCGTCGAGCTCCAGCTTGGTGGCCCAGGTCTCCAGGAACAGGTGGAGGTTCGGGCGGTCACCGGCCTCCATGTGGGGGTGCAGGTAGGCGACCGAGGCGGAGGAACGCTTGTTGTTCTCCGGGTGGTACGACAGGTCGAAGAAGCCGACGCCCTCGTCGAAGGGCTTGTCGTTGAAGCCGACGACCTCCGGGACGCCGAGGGCGGTCTTCGTCGCCTCGACCCAGTCGGTGGCGATCTGGTTCTGGTCCTTCTTGGCGACGCGCACGATGTTGTTGCGCAGCTTGCCGAAGAAGGGGTCCATGGCCTTGGCGCCCCAGCCGGTGGCGCCCGCCTCTTCCCACTCGTCCCAGTCGGAGGGCAGCGGCTTGAAGGAGATCAGGGTGTTGTGCGACGAGCAGCCGCCGAGCACCTTGGCGCGGCTGTGCAGGATGTGCGAGTTGCCGCGCGGCTGCTCCGTGGTGGTGTAGCCGTAGTCGAGGTCGCCGCCGAGCAGGCCGAGCCAGCGGCGGAGCGTGAGGACGTCCTCACGGTCGATGTCGCTGGGGCCGCCCTCGATGACGGCGACGGTGACGTCCGGGTTCTCGGTGAGGCGGGACGCGATCACCGATCCTGCGGTGCCGCCACCGACGATGACGTAGTCGTACTCGGTCTGGTCAGACATGCGTGCGTGCTCCTCTTCCTGCGAGGTCGTGCCAAGGTGCTTGCGCGTAATGAGCGGGGGGTGCTTGAGCGCTTTGCGGGGGGGGGTGCGGTGGTGCGGGGGCTTGAATGTGCGTGCGCGGGGCGGGAGTTGCCGCCCCGCGCTGCCCTGCGTGCCGGGATCGGCACGCGCCGGTGATCAGCCCGCGAACCAGCGGACCGGCTGTGGCGCCAGGTTCTGGTAGATGTGCTTGGACTCGCGGTACTCGGCGAGCCCGGCGGGACCGAGCTCGCGCCCGACACCGCTCTTGCCGAAGCCGCCCCACTCCGCCTGCGGCAGGTAGGGGTGGAAGTCGTTGATCCAGATGGTGCCGTGGCGCATCCGCCGGGCCATGCGGCGGGCGCGGCCCGAGTCGGTGGTCCACACGGCGCCGGCGAGACCGTACTCGGTGTCGTTGGCGAGCGCGACGGCCTCGTCCTCGGTGCGGAAGGTCTCGACGGTGAGCACCGGGCCGAAGACCTCTTCGCGTACGACCTTCATCTCGCGGTGGCACTGGTCGAGCACGGTCGGCTCGTAGAAGTACCCCTCGGCGGGCCGGATCTCGCTGGGTTCGGGGCGCTTGCCGCCGGAGCGCAGCACCGCGCCCTCCGCCAGGGCGGACGCGACGTACATCTCGGTCTTCTCGCGCTGCTGCTGCGAGACGAGCGGACCGCACTCGACACCCTCTTCGGTGCCGCGGCCGAGCCGGATCTTCGCGGCCCTGCGGGCGAGTTCGGCGACGAACCGCTCGCGCACGGACTCCTCGATGATGAGGCGGCCACCGGCGGAGCAGACCTGCCCGCTGTGGATGAAGGCGGCGTTCAGGGCCTGGTCGACGGCGGTGTCGAAGCCCTCTTCGGTGGCGCAGGCGTCGGCGAAGACGACGTTCGGGTTCTTGCCGCCGAGTTCGAGGGCGACCTTCTTGACGCCGAGCGCCGCGGCCTGGGCGACCTTGGTGCCGGAGACGAGGCCACCGGTGAAGGAGACCAGGTCGACGTCGGGGTGGTCGGACAGGCGGGCGCCGACGGTGTGGCCGGGCCCGGTCACGATGTTCGCGACACCGGCGGGCAGGCCCGCCTCGACGAGCAGCTCGATCAGCGCGACCGTCGTCAGCGGAGTGACCTCACTCGGCTTGATGACGAAGGTGTTGCCCGCCGCGAGGGCCGGGGCGATCTTCCAGCTGGCCTGCAGGAGCGGGTAGTTCCAGGGCGTGATCATCGTGCAGACGCCGACGGGCTCGTGCACGACGACGCTGTGGATGTCGTCGGACCCGGCGTCGACCACCCGGCCCGCGCCCTCGCCGATCACCAGGTCGGCGAAGTAGCGGAAGGCGTCGGCGACGCAGTCCACGTCGACCCGGCCCTCTTCGAGGGTCTTGCCCGCGTCGCGGCTCTCCAGGAGACCGATCTCCTCGCGGTCGCGTACGAGCAGGTCGGCGACCCTGCGCAGCAGTGCGGCACGCTCGGCGACGGGCGTGGCCGGCCACTCTCCGTCATCGAATGCCCGGCGCGCGGCGGCGATGGCCGCGTCGGCGTCCTCGGTCCCGCCCTCGGCGATCAGCGCGAACGGCTTGGCATCTGCCGGGTCGAGGATCTCGCGGGTGGCGCCGGAGGCGGCCTTGCGCCACTCTCCGCCCACATGGATGGTCTGTTGTGCGGACACGTCCCGTTTGCCTTCCGTTCCTGTCATTTGCCCCGCCTGTCACTCGCGGTAGCCGGGTGCACCTGCCCTGAGGTGGAGAAACCATGCGCATCCCGTGGCCGAAAGTGCGCTGTGTCACTGCGAGTGCGGGCACCCGGGGCGAAACGTACGCTCGATGCATGGTTTGTCACCGGAGGTGACGTTATGAGTGGAATGTCCAGGAAGCGTCTGGCGGGAGGCGCGGCATGCTGCGCCGCCGCCCTCCTCATCCTCCCCGCATGTTCGTCGGACGGCGACAGCAAGGACGAGACCGGCGCCACCAAGACCGGCGCCACAAGCAGCGCCGACAGCGGCAGCGACGGCGGCTCGGACAACGGCGTCGCGGAGCTGAGCGCCCAGGAGATCTCCGACAAGGCGAAGCAGGAACTGCTCGACGCCAAGTCCGTGCACATCTCGATGAGGGCGACGGGCGCGGACGCCACAGCGGACGCCACAAAGGGCCCGGCCGCGGACTCCGACGACCCGACGTCCATGGAGCTCACCCTCGACCGCGACGACAACTGCACCGGCACCATGAAGATGGCGAACGGCGCCACGCTG
Organism: Streptomyces sp. NPDC059002; assembly: GCF_042740435.1. Taxonomy (NCBI): domain Bacteria; kingdom Bacillati; phylum Actinomycetota; class Actinomycetes; order Kitasatosporales; family Streptomycetaceae; genus Streptomyces; species Streptomyces sp. NPDC059002. The sequence goes on from NZ_JBHYJI010000008.1 coordinate 126,500, forward strand.
GAGCTGGTCAAGCGCGGCGACAAGGTGTGGATGAAGCCGGACGAGACGTTCTGGAAGACGCAGGTGCCCGGCGGCGAGGGCGAGGCGGCAGCCGAGCTCTTCAAGAACCGCTACATCCACGGCAGCACGAGCGACGCGATGCTCAAGGAGGTCTCCGGCGTCTGCGACCTCGGCAAGATCCAGAAGGAGATCGAGGACGACGCGGACGACGACACGAAGTCGCTGAAGAAGGGCGAGCCCACGAAGGTCGACGGCGCCGGCGCGATCCCCCTGACCGGCAGGGACGACGGCAAGGAGACCACGCTGTACGTCGCCACCGAGGGCAAGCCCTACCTGCTCAAGGCGGTGGAGAAGGGCGACGGCGACGACACGACGACGACCTTCTCCGACTACGACAAGCCGGTCCCGGCGAAGACGCCCTCGGCGGACGAGTCGGTGGACGTCTCCAAGCTGCAGGAACAGCTGCAGCAGGTGTGACCCCGCGGGTACGGGTCAGCGGGCCTCGTCGGCCTCGTCGTCGGCGGGCTCGTCGGCGGCCGTGAGGCCCGCCAGCCACAGGGGCATCAGCCAGTGCACGACGAAGACGCTGAACAGGACGGGAAAGACCAGCCCTTCGATCTCAAGACCCGCGAGGCCCGCGCCACCCACGGCGACGGTGACGGACAGGAGCAGCCACATCATCACGTACTGGGCGCGGGCGGCCACCCGGTTCTTCTCGGCGCGCTGCCGCTCGTCCAGGGCGTGCGCCCGCAGTTCGAGCAGGCCACGGGTCGCGCCGTTGATGACGCCGGTCGCCACGCACCACGGCAGCATGACGCCGAGCGTCCCGACCGTCGCCCAGCGCTCGTCGCCGAGCACGGAGTAGAGCCAGCACGCGATGCCCGCCGCGGTCAGCACGATGTGCGCGACGACCACGGCACGGCGGCGGGCCGCGGTCGCGTACAGCGGCGCGCCCTCGCGGCGGTTCATGAGCGCGTACATCCGCCGGTCGTAGCCCGTCATGGGGCGCTCGTCGGTCTTCATCACTGGTTCCTCCCGTAGACCTGATCCGTGAGCGGGCGAAACGGTTCGAGGGAGAACAGCGCCTCGACCGGCAGCTCGAAGTACTTCGCGATCTTCAGCGCGAGGTCGAGGCTGGGGTTGTACTGCCCGCGCTCGATGTAGCCGATGGTCTGGTAGTGGGCCCCCACCGCCTCGGCCAGGCTCTGACGCGACACCTTCCGCTCGGCGCGCACCATCGCCAACCTGTTGTGCACTTGCTCGCTCATGTATAAGAAGTACTACATTCGTGAGTACGGCAGCAACAGCCATGAAGGAGCGGGGAAACGTGTTCGGCACCAAGCGGGAACTGATGGTGATCACCCTTCGCGACACGGAAGCGGTCGCGGACGAGCTGCGCGAGGCGCTCGCGACGGCCGACGAGAGGGAACGCCCCGGCCTGGAGCGCGCGGCGGCGCTCCTCGCGCGCACGGCCGCCGTCCCGGACGCCGAGGTGCGCGGCCGCTGGGTCCTGCGCCACCTCGCCGCCGCCGGGCACACGGGTCCCGCCGACTCGGTCCACGCGGTCAAGGCGCTGCGCCAGGCGGAACCGGGCCTGAGCCTGGCGACGGCGGTGCGGCTGACCAAGGAGGCGGCGGCGCTGCAGTCCCCTCAGACCCCTCGCTCCTGAGCCGCCAGCAGATCCCGCGCGCACCCCCGCAGCCACGCGTGGGCCGGGTCCGCGTCATGGCGCGGGTGCCAGGCCATGGCCAACGGGAGGGGCGGCAGGTCCACCGGGACCTCGAAGGTGACCAGGCCGAGGGCCTCCGCGAGAGGGCGGGTCCACGACGCGGCCAGGCCCACCAGGTCGGTGCGCAGCAGCACGAACACGGACGACGAGAACGTCGCCATGCTGCCCACCACCCGTCTGCCCAGACCGAGTTCGGCGAGCGCGGCGTCCAGCGGACCGGAGAGCCGCCCCCGGCGCGAGACGGTCACATGGTCGGCCGCCGCGAACCGACGCACCGTCAACTTCCCCTTCAGCAAGGGGTGTCCGGGCCGCGCCATGCCGATCATCCGGTCCTCGCGGACCGCCTCCACCCGCACCTCGGGCGCCGTCGTGTCGATCACGCCGAGCTCCAGATCGGCGGTGCCCTGCCGCAGCATGGGTTCGTCGACATGGCTCTCGCCCAGGAAGCGGAGCCGTACGCCGGGGGCCTCGTCGGCGGCGCGGGCGAAGAGTTCGGGGCCGTACGCGGCGGCGATCGCGTCGGAGCCGAGGATCGTGAGGGTGCGGGAGACGGTCCGCAGATCGACCGCGCCCGGCCCGGCGAAGAGCGCGCGGGCCCGCTCCACCACCGCGCTCACCTCCGCCTGCACGGCGAGTGCGTGCGGTGTCGGCACCATCTGGCGGCCCGCCCTGACCAGCACGGGATCCCCCAGGGCCTTGCGGATGCGGCCGAGGGTGCGGCTCATCGCGGGCTCCGACAGGTGCAGTCGGCGGGCCGCGCCGGACACGCTCTGCTCGTCGAGCAGGACGTCCAGGGCGAGCAGCAGATTGAGATCGAGCCCGGAGCTGCCGGATTGCGCCACACGCATCAACCCCTTGTGAAAGTTGCACTGGAAAGCAAGTCAGGGTCGAGCCTACGGTGACAGGGCACCCCCACCACGACGCTCCCGAGGAGGAGCCTTGCCCTCGCCTGCCCTGAAGCCGCCGACACCGTCCGCACCCCCGGACTCCCCCCGGCCCGCCCCGTCCCCGCTGAAGCGCTCGACGCTGTTCACCCTCTGTGCCTGCGTCCTCGTCGCACAGGGCATGGTCGCCGCCATCAACCTCCTTGTCCCGCAACTGAGTTCGTCGGGACTGCACCCTTCGTCCAGCGAACTCCTGTGGACGGTCGACGCCTACGTCATCGTCTTCGCGGGGCTCCTCATCCCGGCCGGTGCGCTCGGCGACCGGTACGGCCGCAAGGGCGCGCTGCTCACCGGGCTCGGCCTCTTCGCCGCGGGCGCGACCGTCAGCGCGCTCGCCGTGTCCCCCGCGATGCTGATCGCGGGACGCGGCGTCTCCGGCGCGGGCGCCGCGCTGATCATGCCCGCGACCATGTCGATCCTGATGCGCGTGGCACCCCAGGAGGACCGGCCGCGCGCCGTCGCCTCCTGGACGCTCGCCGCCGGACTCGGCGGCCTCGTGGGCAACCTCGGCGGCGGGCTCGTCGGCCAGTACCTGTCCTGGCGCGCGCTGTTCTGGGTGGTGATGCCGCTCGCCGCGCTGCTCGCCGTCGCCGTGGCCCGCACGACTCCCCGTACGGACAAGACGGTCGGGGACCGGGCGCCGTCCCTCGACCCGCTCGGCACGCTCCTGCTCACCGGCGGTCTGCTCGCGCTGCTCTTCGGCATCATCGAGAGCCCGATGCACGGCTGGACGTCCACCCGCATCCTGGCCGCCTTCGCGCTCGGCGCGGCCCTCGTCGCCCTCTTCGTCGCGCACGCCCTGCGCTCGCGCGCCCCGCTCTTCGACCCGCGGGTCTTCGCCACGCCGCGGCTGCGCGCCGCGACCCTCGGCACGGCCGCGAGCTTCTTCGGCCTCTTCTCGCTCTTCTACGTCAACTCGCAGTACCTGCAGTACGAGAAGGGGTACGGCGCCGCACGCGCGGGCCTCGCGATCATCCCGCTCACCATCGGCATGGTGTTCGTGCCCAAGCTCGCCGCGCGCTGGTCGGGCCCGCCGCGCGTGATCGCGGGCGGCGGCCTGCTCCTGATCGGCCTCGGCCTGCTCGGCGCGTCCACCGCGAACGGCTCGACGCCCTATGCGGTCTACGCCTGCTGGCTCCTGGTCATCTCGGCGGGCACGGGCCTGTGCATGCCCACCCTCACACTGAGCGTCGTCGGCTCGCTCCCGCCCCACCAGGCGGGCCTCGGCTCCGGCCTCAGCACCTCCGCGCGCGAGGTCGGCGCGGCACTGGGCGTGGCCGTCACCGGCACGACCCTCGCCTCGCACACCTCGGGCGGCTTCGCGGGCGGCATGGCGGCGGCGCTGCGCATCGTGGCACTCGTGGTGATCGCCGCGGCGGCCCTGGTCGCACTGGGCTACGGCACGACGCGGAAGAAGTGAGGCCCCCACAGAAACGCGACCGCCCCGGCAGCAGCTGCCGGGGCGGTCGCGCAAAAGCAGTACGACTCAAGCGAGTTCGGCTCAGATGAGGCCGAGACCGCGCACGGCCTCGCGCTCCTCGGCGAGCTCCTTGACGGACGCATCGATGCGCGCACGCGAGAACTCGTTGATCTCAAGGCCCTGGACGATCTCGTACTTGCCGTCCTTGGTGGTGACGGGGAAGGACGAAATAAGCCCCTCCGGAACCCCGTACGAACCGTCCGACGGGATACCCATCGAGGTCCAGTCGCCCTCGGCGGTGCCGTTGACCCACGTGTGGACGTGGTCGATGGCGGCGTTGGCGGCGGAGGCGGCCGACGAGGCACCACGGGCCTCGATGATCGCGGCACCGCGCTTGGCGACGGTCGGGATGAACTCGTCGGCGAGCCAGGCCTGGTCGTTCACGACCTCGGCGGCGTTCTTGCCCGCGATCTCCGCGTGGAAGACGTCCGGGTACTGGGTGGCCGAGTGGTTGCCCCAGATGGTGAGCCGCTTGATGTCGGCGACCGACGAACCGGTCTTCTTCGCGAGCTGCGACAGGGCGCGGTTGTGGTCCAGGCGGGTCATCGCGGTGAAGCGCTCGGCCGGTACGTCCGGAGCGGCGGCCTGCGCGATGAGCGCGTTGGTGTTGGCCGGGTTACCGACCACCAGCACCTTGATGTCGTCCGCGGCGTGGTCGTTGATGGCCTTGCCCTGCGGCTTGAAGATGCCGCCGTTGGCCTCCAGGAGGTCACCGCGCTCCATGCCCTTGGTGCGGGGCCGGGCGCCGACGAGGAGGGCGACATTGGCGCCATCGAACGCGACATTCGGGTCGTCGCTGATCTCGATCGAGTTCAGCAGCGGGAAGGCGCAGTCGTCGAGCTCCATGGCGGTGCCCTCGGCGGCCTTCAGCGCCGGCGTGATCTCAAGAAGGCGCAGGTTGACCGGCACGTCCGCGCCGAGCAGGTGGCCCGAGGCGATGCGGAAGAGCAGCGCGTAGCCGATCTGGCCGGCCGCGCCGGTGACGGTGACATTCACGGGAGTGCGGGTCATGGCGATCTCCGTAAGACAGCTGGCGGTGGGGGTCCCTGTCCTTCGTACGTGGATCCCCTGGTTCCTGGATCCCCGCCGACGCCTCGTCGAGTCCTCGATCGCCTCTCGATGATCGATCTCTTGGCATCAAGAGAGATCCGCCGTCAGGCTATCGCGCCCCGACCACCCCTGGCCCCCGGGTCGGTGTGGCCCGGCCCACAGCTCACCCCCGGGGGCGGCCGCCACCTCGGGAGAGGGAGTGTGGCGGCCGCCGTGGGGGTGTGACCACTCCCGTGGGGGTACGGTGCGCCTGCCCTCCGGGGGACGGGTCATTCCCCTCCGCCCCCGCCTTTTTCCCCCCCCACACCTCCCCCGCAGGTCAGTCCGCCTGCACCGGGCTTACGCCTCCGTTCGCGACCACCGGCGACGTGGGCTGTGCCCACCCGTGCCGCCCAGCGGCACGATTGCCCACAGCGGCGGCGGCGCGGCCTCCGGCGGCGCTGGGGTGGGTGGGGGAGGTGGCGGCATCCCCCACGCACCCCCGGCCTGCGGGAGGGAAGGGGGAGGGACTCACCCACCCCCGGGCCCGCAGGAGAAGCAGAGCAACCCCCACCGCCCGGCACCCGCAAACGCTCGCGAGGGGACGTGGGGGTATGTGCGCACGGAGCACCTCGACCCACCCTGACGGCAAACACTGACGGAGGCACAAACCACGGGATAGCGAGTACGCACATACCCCCGCGGCCCCGCCCCACAGCCGAACCCAAGGCGAAAGCGCAGGCGAAAGCGCAGACGACGACGCCTACCCCGTGCACCCCGTCCGCCCAGACCTCAGCGTCGCGCAAGCCTTCGCCGCCGTACCGCTCTCAGCCGCCACCATCGGCGTATACGCGTCGAAGTCCTCGTCCACCGTGCCGTTCTGCTTGGCCCCGGCTCCCCCGCCCGACCCGGTGATCGTCACCTCGTCCCCCGGCGCCGCCTGCGTGATCCGCGCCCACGCGGCCCCGCACACCTTGCTGTACCGCACCTCGACGAGCGTCTTGCCGATCGTGGCCCGCGACGTCGTCTTGGCCAACTCCCCGCCGCACCCCATGTTCTCGGGATCCTTGCCCGCACAGTCCTTGCCGCTGCACTCGACCCCCGCGGGCAGATTCGCATCGCTGGTGGTCGGCGCGACCGTCGGCTTCGCGTCGTCGCCCTTGTCGTCACCGCCGCGCGTCAGCAGAACCGCCGCCGCTATGACGACGAGCGCACCGACGACCCCCGCAAGGAACATGGTCAGCTTCCGACGCCGCCGCTGCCCGTCCGGAGACGGATCGGCACCCGAAGGACCCCCCACACCACCGGCACCGGCACCGGCACCGGCAGGAGCAGAGGCCCCCCGCCCACCCCCACCAACACCAACACCAACACCAAAGGCCGACGCGGAGACATCCCCGTACGAAGAGGAAGAAGCCCCATAAGCCCCCTGAGGAGACCCCTGCGGAGACCCCTGAGCCGCCCCCTGAGGCGGCACAGTCGGCGAGGCGACGGGCGGCACCGTCGGCGACACCCCCGCAGGACCGGCGATCCCGGTCGCGCTCCCGAGCCCCCCGGCCCCATTGCGCGCCGCGCCACTCCCGCCCCCGCCCTTGGGCGTCTTCGGCGCCTTCGGCGCCTTGGTCGGATGCGGCCCCAACTCCCCGAGCGCGGCCCGCGCCTGGGAGATCCGGATCGCCTGCATGGTCATGTCGTGCCGCATCTCGGAGCGGCTCCAGGCGCGCTCCGCGAGCTCCCACATGGTGATGAGGTGCACGGGCGGCGTCCCGGTCACCTCGGCCAGCGCGACGATCGCACCCTTCGGCGCGAGCAGCCGCCCGTTCAGATAGCGCTCCCACGACGTCTTGCTGTAGCCGGTCCTGTCCGACACGGCCGCGATGCTCAGACCGCTGCGGTCGACGAGCCTGCGCAACTGGTTGGCGAACTCCCTGACCTCCGGGTCGAGCTCGTCCGGTAGCGCCTTCCAACGAGGCATGTGCTCCCCCTATTCCCCCCGTACGTGCCTGTCCTGCCCCCGCTCGTGCACCTTGCCGTCATCCCGTTCTGGACTACCCAGAGGGATGCGCAAAGCCAGGATGTCAGTTCCCGGAGTGGGGGCGCACGGGAGCACTTCGGGCCACTGGCGTGCACCGTCGCACCCTCTGCGACCCGTGTTCCGGCCCCGCGGCCCCGCGGTCCGTGGACCAGTGTCCCACCGCCGTCCCGCCCCACGGTGCGGAACCCCTGCTAGCGGCCCGGGACGTCCCAAAGCTTCCCGATTGCGGGAGTTGACCCTTTTTCCGTGGCTCGCGGCACGTCAGGATCGAGACAGTCAGCGCACCACTAGGGGGATCAGATGCGCAATACCAGGAGCAGGTCGAAGCGGCTGCTCATGACGGCGGTGGCCGTGACGGCGGGGGCCGGCATCGCACTGGGCGGGACCGCGTCGCTGGCGCAGGCGACAAGCCCGCACGTCGTGGACGGCAAGGGCGCCGCGTACAACGACTGGGGCGACGAGGGCGACCTCTCGCGGTGGAGCCACTCCGACAGCAACGCCACCCGGCTGTGGCAGTCCGTCCTGTACGCGGACGGGGCGAAGTGGAAGGACAGCAACGGCCAGCGGCACGCGTTCACGAAGTGGGACATCGACGGCCGCTTCGGCAAGAAGACCGAGTCGGCGACCCGCTACTGGCAGCAGAACGAGGACCTGGAGGACGTCGACGGCATCGCGGGCAAGGAGACGTTCGGCGCCGCCGACGACTTCCTCGACGGCCCGAGCAACAGCGGCTCGGTGACGTACAGCGGCTACAACCACAACGTCACGTTCAAGCGGATCAACGGCACGTACTACGTGAAGGTGTACGGCCAGTGGAAGCAGGCGTCGTACGACTGGCGCAGCTGATCACCGCTCCGCACGAGCACCACAGGAGCCACCCCCAGGGGGACCGTCGCGCCCGTCGACGGTCCCCCGCCCGCGCCCGCCTCACACCCCCCACCTCGCCGCGCCTCACCGCGCAAGGACCCACAGCAGCCCGACGAGCAGCACGCCGATGACGACGAACGCGCCACAGGCGACGAGCCGCCAGGGCAGGGACCGCACCGCACCGCCGCGCGGCGGTGCGCCCGGCTCCGCCGGGGCAGGCAGTTCCCACCAGGGCAGGGTGGGCTCCTCACCGCCCCCCTCGCGCCGGGGCACCTCATCCCGTACGACGCCCTGGGCCTCCACCCCGCCCCGCGGCCAGGCCCGGACGGCCAACTCCCAGCGCACACCGAGGAGTTCGCAGTCGGCGCCCGCCACCCGGCACAGCGCGGCGACGGCCTGCCGGGGCGGTGGCTGCTGGGCGTTGAGATAGCGCTGCCAGGAGGACTTGCTGTACGCGGTCCGCTCCCCGAGCGCGACGAGGCTGAGCCCCGTCCGGTCCTTGAGCAGCCGCAGCTGCTCCACGAAGTGCAGCACCTCAGGCGGGAGCCCCTCCGGCAGCGGCTGCCAGCCAGTACCCATGCGCACCCCCCAGCGCGACCCGCTTTGCCGAAGTGACGGCGGCCGAACCGCGATTGGTTCCTTCCGGCTCCGTCACAGAGTTCGGACCAGGGCCGTTGCACGCCCCGCACACCGTTGCGGAATGGTCACCTCCGTGCCACAGGGACCGGCCATCCCTTGAACGCGGTTGGCGGGTCCATGACGCTGGATCCCGAGCGGAACGCACCGCTTACATCGGCCGATTCCCACCGGAACCGGCCTCCTGAACGGCGGCGCTCGTCCTCCCACGGGGGAGAGGACGGGCGCCGCCTCGCGCTGTCCCCCGCAGGTCGCCCCCTCATGCCGCACCGGGCGCCGCTTCCCACGAAAGGGTCGAAGAGGCGCGCCCCGGCCGCGTTCTCCGGCTCGGGACCGCCGGTGATCGGCAGAGTCTGTGAGGCAACGGAACGCACCTCACGAAGGGAACCGGACATGGCGTACGGCACGCGCATCGCCGGCGGCATCCTCGCCGCCTCCGCCCTCCTCGGCACCGGCATCGCGACGGCCCCCGCGGCACCGGCGGCCACACCGAAGGCGACCACCCCGACGGCAGCCGCTCCGGCCGCAATTCGGGGCACGGCCCCGGACTGCGTGAAGCGGGACGTCATCAAGCACAGGAAGTACGTGAAAGTGACCAATCTCTGCGGCCGGGCCATGCATCTGAAGGTCGTCATCGACTGGGGCAGCGACTCGCCGTGCCTCACGTACCAGCACGGCGAGCAGTGGGAGTGGAACTGGGGCCGCGGCTCCTACGGCAAGGTCGTCACCTGCTGACCCACCGCCGCACGGCACCCCGCACCGCCCTCAACTCCCGGGCGTCACAAGCCCCGTCTCGTACGCCACCACGACGGCCTGCGCCCTGCTGTCCAGGTCGAGCTTGCTCATCGTGCGGTTGAGGTGCGTCTTGACGGTGGCCTCGCTGATGTAGAGGCGCTCGGCGATCTCCGCGTTGGTCAGGCCGCGCGCGATCAGTTTCAGGACCTCGATCTCGCGCAGGGTCAACGCCTCCAGATCCGGCGGCGGTTCACCGCCCGAGTCGCCGGTGCCCGCCGTCTGCCGCGCGAACGCCTCGACGAGGCGGCGGGTCACGCTGGGCGCGAAGAGCGCGTCACCGCCGCCGACCGCGGCCACCGCGGCGAGCAGCCGCTCGGGCCCGGAGTCCTTGAGCAGGAACCCGGAGGCTCCCGCGCGCAGCGCCCCGTACACGTACTCGTCGAGGTCGAAGGTGGTCAGCACCAGGACCCGCGGGGCCGGTTCGGGGGCCTGCGCGAGGATCTCCGCGGTCGCGGCGATGCCGCTCATGCCCGGCATCCTGATGTCCATCAGGATCACGTCGGGCCGGGTCTGCGCGGCGAGTTCGACCGCTTCCGCGCCGTCGCCCGCCTCACCGACGACCTCGATGCCGGGCGCGGCACGGAGGAGCCCCACCAGGCCCGCGCGGATGAGGAACTGGTCGTCGACGACGAGCACCTTGATGCAGCCGGTCATCCGGTCATTCCGTAGCGTCGTCCCCCTGCGCTGCGGCCCGCGCCGAGGTCGGCAGGGTGAGTCGCACGGCGAACCCTCCCTCGCTCAGCGGGCCGATGCTGATCGTCCCGCCGTAGAGCTTGGCCCGCTCCCGCATCCCAAGCAAGCCATGCCCGCTACCGGCGCGTACTCTGTCCGGAATCCCCCCCTCTCCGCCGGACGGCGCGGTGTTGGTGACGGCCACCTCGATGTGGTGGCGCCGGTAGACGAGTTCGACGGTCGCCTCGGCGCCTCGGGCGTGCTTCAGGACGTTGGTCAGCGCCTCCTGGACCACGCGGTACGCGCAGAGTTCGACACCGGGCGCGACGGCCCGGGGCGTGCCGGTGACGCGCAGTTCGACGGGGACTCCCCCCGCGCCCACCCGCTCCACCATCTCCGCGAGGCGGGCCAGGCCCGGCATGGGCGCCTCGGGGGCGTCGGACCCGTCGTCGCCGTCCTCGGAGCGCAGCACGCGCAGCATGCGGCGCAGCTCTTCGAGGGCCTCGCCGCTGGTCCCCGAGATGGTGCCGAGCGCGGCGTGCGCCGTGCCGGGGTCGGAGGTGAAGACGAACCGCGCGAGGCCCGCCTGCACGGATATCACCGACATGTGGTGGGCGACCACGTCGTGCAGTTCGCGGGCGATCCGGCCGCGCTCCTCGGCGACCTCGCGCCGGGCCCGCTCGTCCTGCTCGCGCTTCAACTGCCGGGCCAGTTCGGCCGATTGGCGGGCGACGTAGCCGAAGCGCCACAGCACGAGCGCGAAGCCGACGGCCTGGCCGACGACGGACGCCATCACGGCGTCCTCGCTGATCAGCCCGGCGTAGATCCAGACGGCGCACATCAGTCCCGCGCAGGGCAGCGAGATCCGGACGGGCCGCAGGGACGCGACCGTATAGACGGCGATCATCGGCCCGAAGCTGGTCACGACGGGCCAGTAGCCCTCGGTGACGTACACGATGCAGGCCAGATGCACGGCGAGCAGCACCGTGAGCGGCGCCCTGCTGCGGAAGACGACCGGCAGACAGGCGAGGGCCACCCACACATAGCCCCTGGCGTCGAGTTCGGGCCAGCCCTGCTTCACGGACTCCTGCCCGAGCAGCACGGCCACCGTGGTCAGGGCGACCGCGATGAGCGCGTCGACGACGAGGGGGCGGATCCGCATCGCCGCAGCGTAGCCCGCGTTCGGGCGGTGGAACGTCAACCAGCGGCGGTACCGCGAAAGTTGTAGGAACCGCGCGGCTACCGCGCAGGGTGACCAGAACCTCAACCCGACGTGGGACGACGCCCGTTGGGCAGGTCCGTAATTTCGTGTCCAGCACCACGGCGCCGACCGACCACCGGCGCCTTCGGACCACGGACCGACGGGGGACCCAACGGGGGGACCCGGCCCGTGGCCACGAAAGGAACATCATGATCACACGCAAGCGTCTCGCTCTCGCCTCGGCGACCGTGGCCCTCGGCAGCGGGCTCGTGCTCGGCCCGGCGGCCGCCGCCTTCGCCGACGCACCGCAGACCCGCACTTCCGGCTCCAGCACCACCCTGGCCTTCGAGTGCCACTACAAGAACGGCGTCGGTCTGTACTGCGGACACACCACGAGGAACGACTACGCCGACTACGGAGACAGCGGCAAGGGCGTGATGGAGATCCAGGACCTCATCAAGCAGACGACGGACTACGGCTACCTGAAGGTCGACGGCCAGTTCGGCAAGAACACCCGCTCCGCCGTCAAGTGGTTCCAGAAGAACTACATGGGTGACAACACGCCCGACGGCATCGTCGGCCCGAAGACCTGGAAGGCGCTGCGCGCCAAGTAGCGCGGCCGCCGCAACAGCCGCCTGAACGACGGTGGCCCGTCCTACCCGGGGGAAGGACGGGCCACCGTCACGCGTGCGCGGCGCCCCGCGCCGGACACCGGCTCAGATCGTGTAGTGCAACGTGTCGTCCAGGAACGGAATCTCCACCCACGGCTTCGGCTGCGCCATCATCGCGAGCAGCACGATCGCGACACCGAGCACGCCGTACGTGACCATGTCCGTGAACCGCGAGCGCACCGCGAGCATCCCCACGTCCGGCAGCATCCAGCGCAGCACGGCGCCGCCGATGAGCGCGAGACCGACCAGTATCGTGCCGAAGCGGAACACGTCGAGCGCGGTGAGCAGCAGCCCGAGCCCGACCGTGCAGACCACGCTGAGCAGCGGCCACTGCCGGGCCGGTGCGGGCGCGTCGCCGGGCGCCGCCCGGCCGCCGCCCTCGGGCCGCGCGGTGTCCCGCGTGCTGTATTTTCCGGGGGGATTCCCCCCAGACCCCCCGCGCGGGAAGCGGCGCGACACCTTCCGCGCCCGCCCGTCCGGCCCCGGCGCGCTGACCGCGCCCTTGGCCCGTGCGTCCCCCGGAACCCGCCCCGGGTCAGATCCTGCACTCATGGCGCCTCGTCCCTTTCCCGGTCAGCCCGCGGCGCGTTCGGCCGCCTCGACGACGTTCACGAGGAGCTGGGCGCGGGTCATCGGGCCCACGCCGCCCGGGTTCGGGGAGATCCACCCGGCGACCTCGGCGACGCCCGGGTGGACATCGCCGACGATCTTGCCGTTCTCGTCGCGCGAGACACCGACGTCCAGGACGGCGGCGCCCGGCTTCACGTCCTCGGGCTTGATCAGATGCGGCACGCCCGCCGCGGCGACGATGATGTCGGCCCGCCTCAGGTGCGCGGCCAGGTCACGGGTGCCGGTGTGACACTGCGTGACGGTGGCGTTCTCGGACTTGCGGGTGAGCAGGAGCGGCATGGGCCGGCCGATGGTCACGCCGCGGCCGACGACGACGACCTCGGCGCCCTTGATCTCCACGTCGTGCTGCCGGAGCAGCCGGATGATGCCGTACGGCGTGCAGGGCAGCGGCGCCGGCTCGTCCAGGACGAGACGGCCGAGGTTCATCGGGTGCAGGCCGTCGGCGTCCTTGCCCGGGTCCATGAGTTCCAGGACGCGGTTCTCGTCGATGCCCTTGGGCAGCGGGAGCTGGACGATGTAGCCGGTGCAGGCCGGGTCCTCGTTGAGCTCGCGGACGACCGCCTCGATCTCCTCCTGGGAGGCGGTGGCGGGCAGTTCGCGCTGGATGGAGGCGATGCCCACCTGCGCGCAGTCACGGTGCTTGCCCGCGACGTACTTCTGGCTGCCCGGGTCGTCGCCGACCAGGACGGTACCGAGTCCGGGCGTGACGCCCTTCTCCTTCAGGGCCGCCACGCGGGCGGTCAGTTCGGACTTGATCGCGGCTGCGGTGGCCTTGCCATCGAGAATCTGGGCGGTCATGCCCCCATCTTCCCGGATGAGCCCCGCCCGGTACCAATCAGGGCACTCCCCCGGCCCCACCGCCGTTGCGCCGCTGATCAGCGAGGTTGCACTTGCACAACACATACGGAATGCGGCTGGACAAATAAGCCATGGCTAAAGAACGATATGCGGCACAGTGCCGCGGGCAGTGTCGGGGGGACGGACCGCATCTGTAGAACTTCCTCCGTGGTGCGCCGCGTCGTCCCCAGCACTACCCGACGGAGGAAGACCGCCATGAGTTACGGCGACCCGAACAACCCATACGGGCAGCCGCCCCAGCAGCCCCCGGCCGCTCCCGGGTACGGCTACCCCCAGCAGGGCCCGCCCGGCGTTCCCCCGCAGGGCTACGGCTACCCCCAGCAGCCCGCCTACCCCGGCTACCCGGGCGGCAACATGATGCAGCAGTCGATGCCGGGACTCCTGGTCACCGCGCGCGTCTTCCTCTTCCTGATCTCCGCGGTGCAGATCCTGGCGGCCATCGGCTACCTCTACGGCGCCGCGATCGCCAACGACGTCTCCGACAGCGCCGACGAGTTCGGGTTCAACGACGCGGGCGACTTCGGTGACGCGGCCGCCGGCGTCTTCGTCGTCATCGCGCTCATCGCCGCGGGCCTCGCCGCCCTGTCGATCACGCTGGGCGTGAAGTTCGGCCGCGGCGGCCAGGGCGTACGGATCACCACCGTCGTGTACGGCGCGCTGGGCGGCGTCGTCGGCCTCATCGGTCTCTTCATCGGCCTCGACTCCGGTTTCGCGACCGCCATCATCGGCCCGCTCATCTGGGTCGTCTTCGCCGTCATCATCACGATCGCCCCGGTCGTGCCGAGCGGCACCGCGTGGTTCAACCGCCCGCGCTACTGAGCGAGTCGGGCGTCTTTGCGCCATTCACCGCCAAGGGTCGTACCTCTCCTGTGAAGGAGGGTTACGGCCCTTACTCGTCCCCCTATCGTGTGCGGCGTAACGGCTGCGAAGAACGGGGGACGGAGCCTTGTACAGCATCATCGTCGTGCCGCCAGGACCGCCGGACGCACCGGGCGGCCCCGCATCCCCGTTCCGGCTCGGCCCCGGCGACCGGCTCGCCTTCGGCAGGGCCGCCGAACACAACGACCTGCGCATCGACCACGAAGGGGTCTCCCGCACCGCGGGCGAGATCACCGCGCAGGGCGCCTTCTGGATCCTGAGCAACCTCAGCGCCCACCAGACGTACGTGGTGGAGAACCCGGAAGGCGCGGGCGAGCACATCAAGGTCGGCCCGGGGCGCCTGGACGCCCCGGTGCCCTTCGAGTTCTCCAGGGCCGTCCTGCCCGCCGCCGGTGACCTGCTGCACTTCGAGATGTGGGCGCCGCGCCACGACGTCCTGCGGGACGGCCCCGGCACGGCGGGCGCGACCACCCGCCCGTCCTTCTCCGTCGACCGCACCAAGCGGTACTTCGCGGTGCTCGCCGCCCTGTGCGAACCACGGCTGCGCGGCGCCCCGCACGCGCCGCTGCCCACCGTCGACCAGGTCGCGGAGCGGCTGCGCCCCGGCTGGCCGTCGGCGAGCCGCGCCACCGTGCAGTGGAACATCGACTACCTGGCGGTCAAGCTGCGCCTCAAGCCCGCCCCGGAGGCGGCGGATCCGGGACCGCGCCTGAACGGCAAGAAGGAGTCCCTGGTCTCGCTCGCGCTCCGCTTCGACCTCGTGCGCGAGGACGACCTGGTGGTACTCGCGGCGCCCCGGAGCGGGCTGCGCCGATGACCGGCGACAGCTACGCCGTCGAGGTGCCCAAGGGCTACCGCGTCGGCGCGTGGAGCGTGCGCGAGCCCCTCGCGACCGGCGCGTTCGGCAGCGTCTACGCCGTACGGCGCGCCACCCCCGCCGACGGCCTGCCGGGGACCGCCGCGCTGAAGTTCCTGCCGACCGGCCTGCGCACCCCGCGCCAACTGACCCATCTGCGCGAACTGGCGGTCCGCGAAGTGGAGTTGCTGCGCAGAGTGCAGCGGCCCCGCCTGGTCAGGCTGTACGAGACGCTGACGGTGGACGACCCGGCGCATCCCGCGCTCGACGGCGCCACCGTCCTCGTACTGGAAAGGGCGGAAGGCTCCCTCGCCGCCCTGCTCGACCTGCCCGAGCCGCATCCCGCGGGGCCCGCGCTGCTCGCGCAGGTCTGCGAGGGGCTGCACCAGCTGCACGAGGCGGGCTGGGTGCACGGCGACCTCAAGCCCGCCAACGTCCTGCTGATGAAGGACGGTTCGGTGCGCCTGACCGACTTCAACATGGCCGCCGAACTGGAAGGCACGCACGCCTACACGCCCGCCTTCGCCACCCCCGACTACACCCCGCCCGAACTCCTCTGGTCCGAGATAGGCGAACGCGGCCGCCAGATCCGCCCCACCGCCGACACCTGGGCCTTCGGCGTCCTCGCCCACCAGACCCTCACCGGCACCTTCCCGCTCCCCGGCGGCACCCCGTCGGCCCGCAGGGACGCCACGATCCGCTACGCCCGCGGCACCGACGAACTACGCCTGTCCCCCGAACTCCCCGACGCATGGCGGCAGATCGTCACCGACTGCCTCGCCCCGACCCACGAGGCACGCGCCGCGCACGGCACGGAGGCGCTGCTGCGGCGCGCGGAGCGGGCGGCGGGCTCGTCCCGCTCCCCGAAACTCCCCCGCCTGCGCCCGCGCCGCGTACGCCCCCTGCCGCTCACGGCGGGCGTGCTCGCGGTCGCCCTCCTCGCGACGGGCGGCGCGCTCGCCCTGCGCGACAAGGAAGACCCGATCGACCCGGCGACCTACGGGGCCGACGAACTCCGCACCGACCGGGGCGTCCCGACGGCCTACCGCGAACTGATCGTCGACTCCGCGCACGACTGCGAGGAGAAGGACGTCACCCCGGCCCTGATCGCGGCCATCCTGAAGGTCGAGAGCGACTTCGACCCGAACCTCGCCGACCGGGCCCACGACGAGTACGGCATCGCCCGCTGGACCCCGAGCGTGCTGTGGTACTGGATCGACCCGAAGAAGCGCACCCAGCGCATCAAGGACCTCAAGCCGCCCTTCCCGCCCGCCGTGTCGATCCCCTCGGTCGGCCGCTGCACCTGCGACATCGCCCGCCGTCTGTACGGCCCCGACCGGCTCGAAGGCACCCGCGCCGAACTGATCGCGGCCGCGTACCGCACCTCCGCCGACGTCGTGAACCGCACCGGCGCGTCCCCCGCGAAGTACCGCGCCCACGCCGAACGCGTCGACCACCACGTCAAGGAGTACACGCCGAGGCCCGGTTGACCGCACCCGCGACCGCCGAAAAGGCCGGTGGCCGCGCCCCCCTCGGAAAGGGCGCGGCCACCGTCACACGGACACGGCTCAGTGGAAGAAGTGCCGCGTCCCCGTGAAGTACATCGTGACGCCCGCCTTCTTCGCGGCCTCCACGACCAGCTCGTCACGGACCGAACCGCCCGGCTGCACCACGGCCTTGACGCCCGCCGCGGTCAGGATCTCCAGGCCGTCGGGGAAGGGGAAGAACGCGTCGGACGCGGCGTACGAACCACGGGCCCGCTCCTCGCCCGCGCGCTCGACGGCGAGCTTCGCGGAGTCGACGCGGTTGACCTGCCCCATGCCGACGCCGACCGATGCGCCGTCCTTGGCGAGCAGGATGGCGTTGGACTTCACGGCCCGGCACGCCTTCCACGCGAAGGCCAGTTCGGCGAGCTCACCCGCGTTCAGGGCGTCACCCGTGGCGAGCGTCCAGTTGGCCGGGTGGTCGCCGTCGGCCTGCAGCCGGTCGGTGACCTGGAGCAGCGCGCCGCCGTCGATCGGCTTGACCTCGACCGCGTTGGACGGCGCCTGGTGGGCGCGCAGCACGCGGATGTTCTTCTTCTTGGTGAGCACGGCGAGGGCACCGTCCTCGTACTCCGGCGCGACGATGACCTCGGTGAAGATCTCGGCGACCTGCTCCGCCATCTCCTTGCTGACCGGGCGGTTCACCGCGATCACCCCGCCGAACGCGGACAGCGGGTCGCAGGCGTGCGCCTTGCGGTGCGCCTCGGCGACGTTCGCTCCGATCGCGATGCCGCACGGGTTGGCGTGCTTGATGATCGCGACGCAGGGCTCGTCGTGGTCGTACGCGGCACGGCGCGCGGCGTCCGTGTCCGTGAAGTTGTTGTACGACATCTCCTTGCCGTGCAGCTGCTCGGCCTCCGCGAGACCACCGGCGCCGTCGACGTAGAGCGCGGCGCCCTGGTGCGGGTTCTCGCCGTAACGGAGCACGTTCTTGCGCGCGTACGTCGAACCGAGGAACTCGGGGAACCCGGACTCGTCGGCGGCGGCATACCCATCCGCGAACCAGCTCGCGACGGCCACGTCGTACGCGGCGGTGTGCTGGAACGCCTCGCCCGCGAGCCGCTTGCGCGCGGTCAGGTCGAAGCCGCCGTCACGGACGGCGGCGAGCACGTCGGCGTACCGCTGCGGGTCGGTGACGACCGCGACCGAGGGGTGGTTCTTGGCGGCGGCGCGCACCATCGAGGGCCCGCCGATGTCGATCTGCTCGACGCACTCGTCGGGAGTGGCGCCCGAGGCGACGGTCTCCTTGAAGGGGTACAGGTTCACGACGACGAGCTGGAACGGCTCGACACCCAGCTCGGCCAGCTGCCGCTGGTGGTCCTCGAGACGCAGGTCGGCGAGGATTCCGGCGTGCACGCGCGGGTGCAGCGTCTTGACCCGGCCGTCCAGGCACTCGGGGAAGCCGGTGACCTCCTCGACCTTGGTGACGGGCACCCCGGCGGCGGCGATCCTCGCGGCGGTCGAACCGGTGGAGACGAGCTCGACGCCCGCCTCGTGCAGCCCGCGCGCGAGCTCTTCCAGTCCGGTCTTGTCGTAGACGCTGACGAGCGCGCGCCTGATGGCGCGCCGCGTACCGTGCGTGGCGTTCGTAGCTTCGGCGGTCACGGGATAAGAACCTTTCGTCCCTCAATGCGGTAGCCGTGCCGGGCCAGACGCCCCACGACATCGACGAGCAGCGTGCGCTCGACTTCCTTGATGCGCTCGTGCAGAGCGCTCTCGTCGTCCTCGTCCCGGACCTCGACCACGCCCTGGGCGATGATCGGGCCGGTGTCGACGCCGTCGTCGACGAAGTGGACGGTGCAGCCGGTGACCTTCACGCCGTACGCGAGCGCGTCGCGCGCACCGTGGGCCCCCGGAAAACTGGGCAGCAACGCGGGGTGGGTGTTCACGAACCGCCCGCCGAAGCGCGCGAGGAACTCCTTCCCCACGATCTTCATGAACCCGGCGGAGACCACCAGATCCGGTTCGTACGCGGCCGTGGCCTCGGCGAGCGCCGCGTCCCACGCCGCACGGGTGTCATGGTCCTTCACCCGGCAGACAAAGGTCGGCACCCCGGCACGCTCGGCCCGCTCCAGGCCCGCGATGCCGTCGCGGTCGGCGCCCACGGCGACGATCTCGGCCCCGTAGTGCTCCGCGCCCGCGCCGTCGATGGCGTCGATCAGGGCCTGCAGATTCGTGCCCGACCCGGACACCAGCACGACGAGGCGCTTGGGGCGCGCGACCACAGCGCTCTTGGCCACAGCGGGGCCCTTTCTCGGAAAGTGCGTCTTTGTATGGTCGTACGAAGGCTTCGGGCCCCGCGATACGGGGAACCCTACGAAGCGGCCGACCGGCAGCAACGATACCGGCACCCGGAACCGCCCCTCACGGGACGGGGGCTCGCGCGGAAGGTAGCGTCTGTGGGGAAGGCGCCTGAATACCGACGAATGCCGAGTTGCCGAGCCGCCGCACGACGGCTCCTCCACGGCCCAACCAAGGGGAAGACGCACACCTGATGCCGGACCGTAGCCGCCCTTCGTCTCCACCGCAGGACTCCGATTCCCAGGGACCCGAGTCCCGGGGCTCGAGCCCGCAGGGAACGGGCAAGGACGACGACAATCCCTTCGCGCCGCCGCCGGAGGGAACGCCGGACCGGCCCTGGCAGCCGCGCCGCCCCTCGGGCGACTCCCCGCAGGACGGCGAGGGCTCCGGCCACGGCTCGCCCTGGGGCAGCCAGTGGAGCGACCGGCAGCCCGGCCGCTCCCCCGGCGGCTTCGGCGACCGCCCCGGCCAGCAGAACGGCCCCGGCCAGGGAGGCCCCACGGGCCCCGGCGGCGGCCTGCGCTGGGACCCCACGGACCCGGCCCAGCGCCGCGCCCGCTACGCCCTGCTCTCCGGCATGTGGGCCTTCTTCTTCGCACTCTTCGGCTGGCGGTACGTCGCACTGCTGCTCGGCGCGCTCGCGCTGAACTGGGCCATCCAGTCCCTCCGCGCCAAACAGCGCACCCCCGACCCGACGGCCCCCGCCACCCCCGCCACCCGCGAGGGCGCCCCGCCGGCCGACCCCACGACCAGCACCCGCCCCCAGACGACCGCGGCGGTCAGCGGCCTGGTCACCGGCGCACTCGCCCTCGTCATGGTCGCCGCGACGTTCACCGCGCAGCTGGTGTACCGGGACTACTACACCTGCGTCGACGACGCCCTCACCACCGCCTCCAAGCAGTCCTGCGAAGACCTCCTCCCCAAGCAACTGCGCCCCCTCCTGGGCGAGGACGACTAATTCCCCACAGCACCGGGCTCACGCCTCCGTGAGCTGGGCCGGGCCGGGCGGGGGAGGCGGCGGCACACCCACCCGCCCCCGCCCTGCGGGAGGGAAGGGGGAGGGACGCACCCACCCCCGGGCCCGCAGGAGAAGCAGAGCAACCCCCACCGCCCCGCACCCGCAAACGCTCGCGAGGGGACGTGGGGGTATGTGCGCACGGAGCACGGTGCCCCACCCTGGCGGCAAACACTGACCGAGGCATCAACCACGGGATAGCGAGTACGCACATACCCCCGCGGCCCCGCCCCACAGCCGAACCCAAGGCGAAAGCACCTCAGCCCTCACTCAACACCCCCTTCCCCCGCCTCCTTCAACTCCCGCCACCGAGCCTCACGCCGAGCATCCTCATGCCACCCCTCAGCTCCGGCACCCCCGGCGTCCACCCCAAAGTCGTACGGCTCAAACCCCTGCACATCCACCACGGAGTCCCCCACAACGGCCTCCACAGCCACCACTTCCCCACCGGCCCGAGCCCCCCAGGGCCACCGCACCCTAGGCACGGCCACCCGCACCTTGGGCACGGTCACCCGCACCTTGGGCACCGCCACCCGCACCCGAGACCACACCCCAGAAGGCTTCGGCTCCCGCAACCGCCACGCCCGAATCCCCACCGCCCCCGGCACCCCCACCACCGCGACCCACCCCACCGCCGCCACCCCCACCTGCCACCACACCGGCCCGAACTCGGCCAGCACAGCCACCCCCATCGCCCCACCCGCAAGCCCCGCAAGCCCCGCCATCACCACCCCGCACAACACAGCCGCCACCCCCGCCCCCGCAGCAGTCCGCCCCCGAGACCACACATCACCCCGCTCCGGCCCCTGCTCCGGCTCCCGCTCCCCGGAGGCCGGAACCGCGACCTGAACCGTGCACCACGCCACCATGAGCCCGGCCGCCACAGGAACCCCCGCGACCGCCCAGGTCAGCGGCGACCCGGGCCCCGCGGAAGGCACCGCCGCAAGCAGCGGAAACGGCGGAAGGAGCGGACCCGCCCCCACCCCCAACGGCCCCGCCACCGTCCCCGTACCCAGGGCGAACCCGGGCCCGAGCCCGTACGCGGCGCCCCACACCGCGGCGTTGGGCACGAGCACAAGGGCAAGGAGAAGCACCGCGAACCGCCCCGACCACACGTCGGTGACCTGCGCGAAGGACTCCTGCACCGGCCCCATGTGCAGCACCAGGGACACGGCGACGAGCAGCGCCCCACCACCCACGAGCACGAGGGTCGCCGCGGCCGCGGCCCGCGCGACGGACAGGGCGCGCCTGCGGACGAAGAAGGCCCGGACGTAGAGCGCCCGCACCCCGCCGGGCAGCGCCGCGAGGGCACGCCGCAGCGGCGGCGGAAGAGGACCGCGGGGACGGCCGTGCGCCGTCCACACCCCGAACCCGGCGGCGACCACCGCGAGCACCGGCAGGTGGACGGCGGCGCTGCCCCAGGAGGCCTTCAGCTCACCCCCGGCCGCGTACAGCGTGGCCGCCGCGCCGACCAGCAGATAGCCGGTGACCACCCCGCACCACGCGGTCCGCACCGCGTGCCCGCGGCCTTCGGGGGCGGCGGCGTCCCGCGCGGCCCGGTGCACGAGCCACCCCGGCAGGACGACGAGCAGCAGCGGCGTGACGCCGACCGGCGCGGGCACCCCGGTGAGCGTGTCGGTCCTGATCAGCTCCGTGCCGTGGGCGAGCAGCCAGAGCCCGGCCGCCACGTGCAGCGCACCGCCGGGACCGCTGTCCGGGTAGGGCGAGCTGATCCACAGGACCATCACGAGGACCGCGAACGAGCCGAGCCCGAGCCCCGCGGCGACGGCCCCGCCGACGACGCAGGTGGCAAGGCCGGGCGAACGGTCACGGGCCCGTTCGGTCAGCGGCTTCACGGGCGGCGACGAGGCGCTGGCATCGGTCGTTCGGTTCACCCGGCCATGCTCCCAACGACACGCGCTTTCTCCTCGTAACAGGCGAATACCGGATGTGTCGCCCAAGATACGTTTATGTACTTTTTCGTACGGCGGAACGGCTGCGCCCGGCAGTCCGCCGCACGTCGGCCCACGGTGCGGAGAGTCCGATGACCCAGAGCCCTGCCACGCCTCTGCCGTCCCCCAAGGAACGCCGCAGGCTGCGCGAGGCGAAGTCGCTGAGCCAGGCAGACATCGCCGCCAAGGTGGGTGTCACACGGGAGACCGTGCGTTCGTGGGAGACGGGCCGTACCAGTCCCCGGGGCCGCAAGCGCGAGCTGTACGCGAAGCTCCTGAACGCGATCGCGGAGGAGCGGTCCGTACGCCGGACGGCCGACGATCCCGAACAGACGCCCCCGAAGCCGAAGGCCACGCGCCCGGCACCGCGGCGGAACGGTTCTGCAGCCACAGAACCACCCCCCACCCGGCCGAACACCGCCAAGCCGGGCCCGCGCCCCACCGTCACCTCCACCTCCACCTCCACCTCCACCTCCACCGTCATCTCCACCCCCAAGCCCCAACCCCTCCCCCCGGACCCCGTGAAAATCGCCGCCCTGCTCCCCACGGACCGCGGCAACCGCCCCTCGCGCACCCGCCCCGAGCCCGCCGCCAAACGCGCGGCGAAACCGCAGGCAACCCCCCGGGCCCCCCGCAAACACCCGCACCCGCACCGCACCCCCGTACCGGCGGGCACGGCCCCCGCCACCAAGAACGGCCACACCCACAGCCCACCCTCGGCGGCACTCCCCGAGCCCAAACACTCCGAACGCTCCGAGCACCCCGACCTCACCCCGGCGCAAGCCTTCGACGCGCTTTGCGCCCACTGCGCCCCCGGCCTCGTACGCCAGACGTACCTGCTGACCGGACGACGGACGCTCGCGCAGGAATCGGTGGAGCGGGCGTTCCAACTGGCGTGGCAGCGCTGGCCGGAGGTGGCCGTCGACCGTGACCCGGCGGGCTGGGTGCGCGCGGCGGCGTACGAGTACGCGATGTCGCCCTGGCACCGCCTCCGCCCCAGCCAGCGGCACCCCGACGCCCCGCCCGCGGAACCCGCCGACCGCGCGTTCCTCGACGTACTGATGAGCCTGCCGCCCGCGCAGCGCCGCACCCTGCTGCTCTACGACGGCGTCGGCCTCGACCTGCCCGAGACGGCGGCGGAGACGGAGGCGAGCACGCCCGCGGCGGCCAACCGGCTACTGCACGCGCGCGAGGCGGTCGCCGAACAGCTGCCCGACCTCGCGACGCCCGAGGCACTGCACCGACGCCTGGACGAACTGGGCCGCGCCGAGAAACTCCGCTCCCCCCAGGCCGAACGCGTCCGCACCGGCAGCGAACACCGCGCCCGCTTCTGGACCCGCGCCGCGATCGCCTTCACGGCCCTGATCGTCGGCGCCACGGCCCTCACCCTGAAAACGGCCCCCACCCACTACGAGCCCCCGCAGTCCCCCGGCAAGGCCATCAGCGGAATCCCACCCCGCATGGGCCCGTCCCCCCTCTCGTACGAGGAAACAGAACTCCGCACCAAACTCCGCACAGAACTGTCCAGCGGCCCAGAACGCTTGCTCCCGCAGGCGGAGTAGCGGGGGGGGCGACGCCCCTTAAGGGGCGCGGGGAACTGCGCGACAAGCCCCCACGCTCCCGCGGACAAAACAACAAAGTGGGCCCGCACCTCACAAGAGGTGGGGGGCCCCCGTTTAATTCGAAATTGCCGCGGGCCGATAAGGCCCCCAGCCTCGCTCGCGCCAGCATAGGCCGCGACGGCGGCGGCTTTGCGGC
>NZ_JBHYJI010000008.1:150361-183638 GCF_042740435.1 Streptomyces sp. NPDC059002
CCCACCACCTAGAAAAACACCACCTCCGGCGGGGCCTCCTTCTTTTGTTTATACCCCCCCCCCACACCCCCCCCCCCCCCCGCGAAAACAACACCAAGGGGGCCCCCCCCCACACACGCGGGGCGGCCCCACTTTGAACTGCTAAAGGCCAGAGGCCAGATCAGCCCGCGAGGATCGCTCGCGCAAGCTTCGCCGTCTCGGTCGGCGTCTTGCCGACCTTGACGCCCGCAGCCTCAAGCGCTTCCTTCTTGGCCTGCGCCGTGCCGGAGGAGCCGGAGACGATGGCGCCGGCGTGGCCCATGGTCTTGCCCTCGGGCGCGGTGAAGCCGGCGACGTAGCCGACGACCGGCTTCGTCACGTTGGCCTTGATGTAGTCCGCCGCGCGCTCCTCCGCGTCGCCGCCGATCTCGCCGATCATGACGATCAGGTCGGTGTCGGGGTCGGCCTCGAAGGCCTCGAGGGCGTCGATGTGCGTGGTGCCGATGACCGGGTCGCCACCGATGCCGACGGCCGAGGAGAAGCCGATGTCACGGAGCTCGTACATCATCTGGTACGTCAGCGTGCCGGACTTCGAGACCAGGCCGATGCGGCCCGGCTTCGTGATGTCGCCCGGGATGATGCCGGCGTTGGACTGGCCCGGGGTGATGAGACCGGGGCAGTTCGGGCCGATGATGCGGGTCTTGTTGCCCTTCGACTTCGCGTACGCCCAGAAGGCGGCGGAGTCGTGGACGGCGATGCCCTCGGTGATGACGACGGCGAGCGGGATCTCGGCGTCGATCGCCTCGACGACGGCGGCCTTGGAGAAGGCCGGGGGCACGAAGAGGACGGAGACGTTGGCGCCCGTCTTCTCCATGGCCTCCTTGACCGTGCCGAAGACCGGGACGGACGTGCCGTCGAAGTCGACCTCGGTGCCCGCCTTGCGCGGGTTCACGCCGCCGACGATGTTGGTGCCGTCACCCAGCATGAGCTTGGTGTGCTTCATGCCCGTGGCACCGGTCATGCCCTGGACGATGACCTTGCTGTCCTTGTTGAGGAAGATAGCCATGGCTGTTCTTTCCCTCGTCCCTTACTTCGCGGCCGCGAGCTCGGCGGCCTTGTCGGCCGCGCCGTCCATGGTGTCCACACGCTGCACGAGCGGGTGGTTGGCGTCGCTCAGGATCTTGCGACCCAGCTCCGCGTTGTTGCCGTCGAGGCGCACGACCAGCGGCTTCTCGACCTTCTCGCCCTTCGAGGCGAGCAGCTCCAGGGCCTGCACGATGCCGTTGGCGACCTCGTCGCACGCGGTGATGCCACCGAAGACGTTGACGAAGACGGACTTGACGTCCGAGTCGCCGAGGATGATCTCCAGGCCGTTCGCCATGACCTCGGCGGAGGCGCCGCCACCGATGTCGAGGAAGTTGGCGGGCTTCACGCCGCCGTGGTTCTCACCGGCGTACGCGACGACGTCGAGGGTGCTCATGACGAGACCCGCGCCGTTGCCGATGATGCCGACCTCGCCGTCGAGCTTGACGTAGTTGAGGTTCTTGGCCTTGGCGGCAGCCTCGAGCGGGTTGGCTGCGTCCTTGTCCTCGAGGGCCTCGTGCTCCGGCTGGCGGAAGTCGGCGTTGGCGTCCAGGGACACCTTGCCGTCCAGGGCCAGGATGCGGCCGTCCTTGGTCTTCACCAGCGGGTTGACCTCGACGAGGAGCGCGTCCTCGGCGACGAAGGTGTCCCACAGGGTCACCATCGCCTCGGCGACGCCCTCGGCCACGTCGGCCGGGAACTTCGCCTGGGCCACGATCTCGCGGGCCTTCTCGATGTCCACGCCTTCGACGGCGTTGACCGGGACCTTCGCGAGGGCCTCGGGGGTCTTCTCCGCGACCTCCTCGATGTCCATGCCGCCCTGCACCGAGGCCATGGCCAGGAAGGTGCGGTTGGTGCGGTCGAGGAGGTACGAGACGTAGTACTCCGCCTCGATCTCCGGGGACAGCTCGGCGATCATCACCTTGTGGACCGTGTGGCCCTTGATGTCCATGCCGAGGATGTCCGTCGCACGAGCGACTGCCTCGTCCGCGTCGGCCGCCAGCTTCACGCCGCCGGCCTTGCCGCGGCCACCGACCTTCACCTGCGCCTTGACGACCGACTTGCCGCCCAGTCGCTCGGTGGCCTCGCGCGCCGCCTCAGGCGTGTCGATGACTTCACCGGCCAGCACCGGTACACCGTGCTTGGCGAAGAGGTCCCTCGCCTGGTACTCGAACAGGTCCACGCGCGTCCGTCCCTTATCCGTGATCTCGCTGCGATCTCGCTGCTTTGGTGTCAGCTGTCTGCGTGGGCGTGCCGCGGAGGGCAACGTGACTGCGCTGTCACAAGGGAGGCGTAGGACGGAGTCCGGTACGCGGCATGTCCGTCTCGCAGGTTATCGCCGTGGGACGTAGGTCCCTAAATCGCAGATCACATTTGGGCGGTGATGACTGTCACAGATCACGGCTTCGCGGGCCGGGGGGCGGCCCCTGCTGCGTCAGGGGCCGCCCGTTTGCTCCAGTTGCTCCCGCGATCAGGCGGTGTGCAGGTAGCCCGGCGTGATGTCACCGGTCACGCCCTGCACGCCGGTGACGGCGTTGCCCGCGAGCGCCTGCGCGTCGGGCGCGACGGTCCCGGCCAGATCCTGCGCGAACGGCTGCACCTGCGAGACGACTCCACCTGCGAACGGCTGCACCTCACTGACGACCCCGCCTGCGAAGGGCTGGACCTCACTGACCACACCCTGCGCGAAGGGCTGCACGTCGCCGACGACCCCCTGCGCGAAGGGCTGGACCTCACCGACGACCCCGCCCGCGAACGGCTGCACGTCGCCGACCACGCCCTGCGCCAGGTACGACACGTCCCCGACGGCCTGCTCGGCGACCGGCACGACACCGTCGACGGCGGTGGCGGCGACGGGCGGCAGCACGGAGTCCGCCGTCTGCCCGACCACGGGGGTCGCGGCCGCGGTGGCCGCCTGGACGTGACCCGGGGCCTGCGCGACGGTGCCGTCGAGGTCCGGGGCGAAGGCGGAGAGGGGACCGAAGAGGTAGTCGATCTCGTCGACGTCGCCGATGCTGTCGACGTTGCTGACACCGTCGACGGCGCTGATGCCGTCGATGCCGCCGATGCCGTCGACGGAGCCGACCGGGCCGAGTGCGTCGGCCGAGGGGAGCTTGCCGTCGGTCGAGGGCAGCTTGCCGTCCGTCGAGGGCAGCTCACTGCCGTACGAGGGCAGCTTGCCGTCGACGTACTGGCGGGCCTGGTCCGGGGTGACCCGGGCGGCGTCGGCGTCGACGGCGTCCACGTCGACGGACTTCACCTTCGCGGCGGCACCGGTCGCGGCCTTCTTGGCCTGGCCCACGGCGGAGCCCTCGGTCACCGAGGTGACCTCGGTCACCGAGGTGACCTTGCCCTTCGCCTCGGACACCTTGCCCCGCACATCGGTGACGTCACCGGTGACGTCCGGGACATCGCCCTTGACGTCCTGGACCGCCTCGGACGCCTGGTCCGGCACCGCGATGGAGTGCTGGGGCAGCTCGTCCGCGCTGGCGACGGCGGAGCCGAGCGCCCAGGCCCCGGTGACACCGGCGGCTATGACGATGGAACGGCGGATGTTCTTGTTCATGCTTGCGTCAGATCCTTCGAATTCATGCTCTGGCTGTGGATCCGGCCCCGGGGCGCACACGAGGTGCGCAGGGACCGGCGGGCAGACCTGTTCCGCCCCCGCGCGGCAGGTCATCGCGGGGAAAGGGCTGCCCTAGCCAGGGAATTCGGGAATGTCCCGGTGTCTGTCGCGGGTCGGCGCGGACTCCGGGGAGAGCCCGGGCCCGGCGAGGAGCCGCACCGGCGCACGGCCGTCGAGCGCGGCGGCATGCAGATCACCGTGCCGCGCCGCACCGCCGTCACCGACGGTCGCACTGCCGAAGGCCCCACTCGGGTCGACCGGTACGGGCAGGGGCCCATGCCCGGTGCCGTACTCGCCCACGACCGCACCATGGCGCACATCGCCACGCCGGTCCGCACCGGAGCCGGGCCGCCAACTCCCCGTCCCGTACGAGACGTCGGCCCGCGGTGCGGTGGAGTGCCCGGACCGGTGCTTGCCCTCGTGCACGACGGACGGCCTGTCACCGCGATCCGGCGCGCCGTCCGGAGCGGGCGCCGGTTCGGCCCCACTGCCCGAGCCGTCACCGGAGCCCGGCAAGGGCTGCGCGGGCAACAGCTCCGACGGATCCGGCGCCTCACGCAGCGCGCCGGTCACCCGATGCACGACCTCACCGACGGGCCGTACGACGGGCTCGGTGACCGGCTCCACGGCCGACTCGGCAACCGGCTCAGCGACGTGCCGCACCGTACGAGCAACGGGCTCGGGGACTGGTTCGGAGCCCGGTCCGGCGTCCGGTTCGGAGTCCGGTTCAGAGGCCGGTCCGGCGTCCGGTTCAGAGCTTGGTCCGGCGTCCGGTCCGGAGACTGGTCCGGCCTCAACCCGAACCTGCTCCAGTGCGGAGCCACCGCCCACGGGCCCGTCCGCCGCCTGCGCCCGCTCCCCGAAGAGAAAGCCGAGCACGAGCAACCCACCGAGCAGCAGCACCACTTGCAGCGCACGCCGCCCGGCCACCGTGCGCACGACGCGCGCGGCGGCACCGGTCGGAGCGGCTACGGAAGCGGAAGTCACGGCGGGGGAGGTCCTCTGGGGGCAGGAAGGATGTCCGCGTCACGGCGGCGGGAGGCACCGCACAGCACGGCGGCAGGGCGGAACGCATCGCTCCGCGGGTGAGGCGCGACGATCCTCGCACGGGACTCCCGCCGTCGCGCAAGTCCCCTGTTACCGATGCGTATTCATGTCCGGTTCCCCGCTGTCGTGTCCGGTATGGGAAGAGGGCGCCTTTCGATCGCCGCCGCCATCACCTCGGGGAAGAGGTCCGGTGTACAGGCGAAGGCCGGTGCGTCGAGGGCCGCGAGCGCCGCCGCGTGCTCGCGGTCGTACGCGGGTGTGCCCTCGTCGGAGAGCGCAAGCAGCGTCACGAACTGCACCCCGGACGCCTTCATCGCGGCGACCCGCTTCAGCATCTCGTTCCGTATGCCCCCTTCGTAGAGGTCGCTGATCAGGACGACGACCGTGTCGGCGGGCCGGGTGATCTGCGACTGGCAGTACGCGAGCGCCCTGTTGATGTCGGTCCCGCCGCCCAACTGCGTGCCGAACAGGACGTCCACCGGGTCGTCGAGCTGGTCGGTCAGGTCGACGACGTTCGTGTCGAAGACGACCAGCCGGGTGTTGAGCGACCGCATGGAACCGAGCACCGCGCCGAACACCGAGGCGTACACGACGGACGCGGCCATCGACCCCGACTGGTCGATGCAGAGGATGACCTCCTTCTTCACCGACTGGGCCGCCCTCCCGTACCCGATGAGGCGCTCGGGGACGATCGTCCCGTGCTCCGGCAGGTAGTTCTTGAGGTTGGCCGCGATCGTGCGGTTCCAGTCGATGTCGTGGTGGCGCGGCCTGCTGACGCGGGCGCTGCGGTCGAGGGCGCCGGTGAGCGTGGAGCGGGTCCGTGTCGCGAGCCGCTTCTCCAGGTCATCGACGACCTTGCGCACGACGGCCCGCGCGGTCTCCTTCGTGGTCTCGGGCATGGCCTTGTCGAGGGAGAGCAGCGTCCCCACCAGGTGGACGTCCGCCTCGACGGCCTCCAGCATCTCGGGTTCGAGGAGCAGCGTGGAGAGCCCGAGCCGCTCGATGGCGTCGCGCTGCATGACCTGGACGACGGACGAGGGGAAGTACGTCCGGATGTCCCCGAGCCAGCGCGCCACGGACGGCGCGGATCCGCCGAGCCCCGCCGAACGGCCCCGCCCCCGCGTGTCCTTCTCGTCCCCTCCCCCGTACAACGCGGTGAGCGCGCCGTCCATCGCCGCGTCCCGCCCGGCGAGCCCGCACCCCGTGCCCTCCGCGTCACCCCCACCCAGCACAAGCCGCCACCGCCGCAGCCGCTCATCCACCACGCCACTCATCGGCCCACCCCCACAAGGCTGTTGTCACAATCCCCACCCGAGCCGACCGGCCCGCCTCCCGTACCCGAGCCACCCGGCCCACCGCCCTCCCCCGAGCCGACCGCCTCACCGCCCTCCCCCGAGCCGGCCGCCCGCTCACGGTCCCGCCCCGGGCCGCGCGGACCGCCGTGCTCGCCCGGGCCGACCGGACCGCCGCCGTCATCCGAGCCGACCAGCCCGCCCTCCGCACCCGAGCCGAGCAGCAGCTCGACGACCGCCAGGACGGCATCCGCGCGCGCGGTGTCCAGCTCCGGGGCGAACCCGGGAACCCCGGCCACCCCCACGGCCTCCGCGCCCCCTTCCCCGCCCGGCCCGCGCCGCACCAGCTCCCCCAACGTCCGCCGCACACCCGGCTCGTACGCCGAGAACGTGCGCCGCAGCAGTGGCAGCACATCGGTGAACGCGTCGTCGGACACACCGCTCAGCCAGTCGTCGACCAGCCCGAGCAGCCGCTCGTCATGCACGAGCAGCATCCCGCCGCCCGACGCGCCCCCGACGAACCCCTCGATCCACGCGGCACCTTCGGCGGGCTCGCTCCCCCGGGAAAGCGCGAGCCCCATGAGCCGGGCCACGTCCTCGCCCGCCAACTCCCCACCGTCCAGCAGCAGCCGCACACTCCGCCCTCGCACGACTCCGGCGACGCCTTCCCGCCGGGCGAGCACTCCCAGCACGGAATGCCACCGCGCCGGAACACCGACGGAGCCGTCCGCGGGAGGTGCCAACTCCCCCAACAGCCCCACGGCCTGGTGAACGGCATCGACATGCCCCCGCATGTCCAGCGCCGCATCCGCGTCGAGCCCCACGCAGGCAGGCGGCAACCCCACGAAGACCCGCTCCGCGAGCCCGAGGGCCACATCGCCGAGAGCCTCCGTGCTGGTCCCCCGCACATCCCCGTACCGAAGGGACCGCACCAGCGCGGGGAGCGCCTGCGCAAGGTGCCCCACGTCCGCGTCCAGCGCCGCCCGGTCCGCGAGCACCCGCATCACCACGGGCAACGCGTCCGGCAGTTCGGCCAGCAGACACCGCTCGGCGAGCGCGGTGACATCCGCGAGGGCGACCGCCTCGACCGCATCGGCCGACGCCCTGCCCGTGGCCGCGCCGAGAACCGTGGTCCCCCACACCCCCGCCTCCGCGACCCGCACCGAAAGCTCCGGCTCCCAGCGCAGCCGCCAGGTCTCCCGGAACGTGCCCGTGCTCCCCCGGGACGCGGCCGGCTCGCCCCATCCGATGCCGAGCAGCCGCAGCCGGTGCAGCAGCGTGCTGCGCGCGGCGTCCGTGTCCTTGCGGAGGTCGAGCTCCAACTGCCGCTCCAGCGCCTCCGGTTTGAGCCGCAGCCTGCGCTGCAGACGCGTGAGGTCGCGCTGCAGCGGCACCGCGGGCGCCGACTCGGGGACCTCCCCCAGTACGTCCCCTACGACGAGCCTGTCGTGCACGAGTCCGATCGGCACGTCGGAGCCCTCGCACATCACCGCCCGTACGGCGTCGGTCGCCTCGGTGAGCCCCGCCAGCGGCCGCCCGCGCATCGCGGCGAGCGTGTCGGCGAGCCGCACCGCCTCGATGACGTGCGCGGACGACACCGGCCTGTCCTCGGCGCGCAGCAGCCCCGCGACCTTCGTCATCCAGCGCTCGACGGGCCGGTCGGGGGCGCTGAACAGATGCCCGTACCACCCAGGTGACGTGATCCCCGCGCCGTACCCGCTGGTGCGGGAGAGGCGACGGTGGGTCCAGGGCACCCACGTCATCTCGGCCTTCACCTTGGGCAGGCCCTTGAGCAGTGCCCGGTCGGCGGCCACCGTGACCTTCTGCCGCAGCGCGGGCACGTGCCAGGCGCCGCACACCACGGCGACCTCGTCCGGCCCGAACTCCTTCTGCGCGGCCCGCAGTTGAAGCCGCATATAGGCCTCGCGCTCCAGGTCGCACCCGTGCCCGCCGTCCCCGTACTCCTCGCGCAGCACCGTCATCGCGTCGCCCAGCGCCTCGAACGGCGCGAACGCGTCGCCGCCCGGCCCCCGGTGCTCGACGACGTCCTCCCACCAGCGCTCGGGATCGTCGTACCCGGCGGTCTCGGCGAGAACGGCGATGGGATCGATCCGCACGTCGCCCCGACTCCCGCCCGCTCCCCCGGGCCCCCGCTCCTCCCCGCCGTCGCCCTCCGCGCCCACCTCGTCCTCCTGCGGGCCCGCGCACCCCTCCCCCTTCTCCTCGCGCTCCTCCTCGGCCCGCAGGGCGAGCGAGTGCGTCGCCGGCAGGTCGATGAAGCGCACCGGCACGCCCTGCCCAAGAGCCCACTGGATGGCCACCCACTCCGGGGAGAACTCCGCGAGCGGCCAGAACGCCGAACGGCCCGGCTCGTCCACCACGTGCGCGAGCAGTGCGACCGGCGGCCGCATCCCCTCGTCGGCGGCGAGCCCCACCAGGGCGTCGGCCTCCGGCGGCCCCTCGACGAGGACGGCCCGGGGGCGCGCCTCGTCGAGTGCGGCCCGCACGGCGCGCGCGGAGCCGGGGCCGTGATGCCGCACCCCGAGCAGCAACGGCTCCCGCGCCGCCGTCATGCGCTCACCTCACGGCAGGCACGGTAGAAGTCCTTCCATCCGTCGCGCTCGCGCACGACCGCTTCCAGGTACTCCTGCCAGATGACACGGTCCGCCGCCGGGTCGCGCACGACGGCGCCGAGGATTCCGGCCGCGACGTCGCCGGGGCGCAGCACTCCGTCTCCGAAGTGGGCCGCCAGGGCGAGTCCGTTGGTGACCACGGAGATCGCCTCGGCGGTGGACAGCGTGCCGCTGGGCGACTTCACCTTCGTACGCCCGTCGGCCGTGACGCCGTCGCGCAGCTCGCGGAAGACGGTGACGACACGCCGTATCTCGTCGAAACCCTCGGGCCCGGTGGGCAGTTCGAGCGACCGGCCGAGCTGGTCGACGCGGCGCGCGACGATGTCGACCTCGGCGTCGGCGCTCTCCGGCAGCGGCAGGACGACGGTGTTGAAGCGGCGGCGCAGGGCGCTCGACAGGTCATTGACACCACGGTCGCGGTCGTTGGCGGTGGCGATGAGGTTGAAGCCGCGCACGGCCTGCACCTCCTGCCCCAACTCCGGGATCGGCAGGGTCTTCTCCGACAGGATCGTGATCAGCGTGTCCTGTACGTCGGCGGGGATGCGGGTCAGCTCCTCGACCCGCGCCGTCATGCCCTCGGACATCGCGCGCATGACGGGGCTCGGCACGAGCGCGTCGCGGCTCGGCCCGTGCGCGAGCAGCTGCGCGTAGTTCCAGCCGTACCGGATGGCCTCTTCCGGGGTGCCCGCCGTGCCCTGCACGAGCAGCGTCGAGTCACCGCTAACCGCGGCGGCCAGATGCTCGGACACCCATGTCTTGGCCGTGCCGGGCACGCCGAGCAGGAGCAGTGCGCGGTCGGTGGCGAGCGTGGTGACGGCGACCTCGACGATGCGGCGCGGCCCCACGTACTTCGGTGTGATCACAGTGCCGTCGGGCAGGGTGCCGCCGAGCAGATACGTCGCGACGGCCCAGGGCGAGAGCTTCCAGCGGGCGGGCCGCGGCCGGTCGTCCTGCGCGCCGAGCGCGGCCAGTTCGTCGGCGAACGCGTGCTCGGCGTGCGGCCGCAGGGCCTCCGCACCACTCGCGGGCCCGGACGCGGAATCGGTCGTGGAATCGGACTGGTTCGCGTTCGCGGACGTCGTCGAGTCGACGGAAACGGTCATGGAGCGATCCCCCTCCAGCTCGTCCGGGCACATCTGGCCCGGATGTGGTTCCACCGTGCACCACGCCACTGACAATCGCCCCTCGCAAGCCGCTGACCTGCACGGACAGTCACAGCCCAGCCGATTGTCAGTGGCGGCACCTACCTTCGAGACATGACTCAGCAGGGGGTGCGCTGGACGGCGGATCAGGTGCTCGCACTGGCTCCTGACGCGCCGTCACGCAAGGCGGGAAGCAAACTCGGCGTCGCCGGCCCATGGTCGGAGGCGGGCAGTTCTGGCGAGGGGACGGTGTGGGGACTGTGCAAGGGCAGTGGCAGCAAGCCGTATCAGACGGTCGTCGACATCACGTTCGCGGGGGACTCCGCGGGACCGGCGTACAAATGCAGTTGTCCGAGCCGCAAGTTCCCGTGCAAGCACGCGCTCGGCCTGCTGCTGATCTGGGCGGGCCAGGACGGCACCGTGCCGGAGGGAGAGCCGCCGGCCTGGGCCGATGAATGGCTGACGGCACGCCGCAAAAGAGCGGAGAACAAGGCGAGTTCGGCCCCATCGCCCGCCGCGGCCGCCCCCGGGGCGGCGCACCGTCGCGCCGAGAAGCGCGCCGAGCGGATCACGGCGGGCGTGACGGAGCTCGAGCAGCGCCTGTCCGACCTGCTGCGCGGCGGCACGGCCGCGGCCGAACAGGCGGGGTACGGACAGTGGGAGGAGACGGCCGCCCGCATGGTCGACGCGCAGGCTCCAGGACTGGCCGCCCGCGTGCGGGAGTTGGGCGCGATCCCCGCGTCCGGACCCGGCTGGCCGGTGCGCCTGCTGGAGGAGTGCGCGCTCCTGCACCTCCTCGACCAGGGCTGGCTGCACCGCGACGGACTGCCGGACGAGCTGGCCGCCACGGTCCGCACACGCGTCGGACTGCCCGCACAGCCCCAGGGCCCGCCGGTCCGGGACCACTGGCTGGTCCTCGCGCAGTACGACACGGCGGACAGCAAGCTCACCACGCGCCGCATATGGCTGTACGGCACGGACTCCGGCCGCACGGCGCTCCTCCTCTCCTACGGTGCGGCAGGCCGCGCCCCCGCCCTCACCCTGCCGGTCGGCCTCGCGCTCGACGCCGAACTGTCGGGATACCCGGGGCAGCTGAGGGCCGACCTGGGCGAGCAGTTCACCACCCCGGCACCCACCCGGCTGCGCCCTCCGGGCGTCCGCGTGTCCGAGGCGACCGCCCACTACGGAGAAGCCCTGCGCAAGGACCCCTGGCTGGAGTCGCACCCGGTGACGCTGTCCGAGGTGATACCGACACCGCACAAGGAGACCTGGCAACTCACCGACCCCGACGAGGACTTGGCCCTCCCCCTCACCCCGGCAGCGTCCGCACGCCCCGGCCTGTGGCGTCTGGTGGCGCTGTCCGGCGGCGCACCGCTCACGGTCTTCGGCGAGTGCGGCCACCGCGGCTTCACCCCGCTCGCGGCCTGGCCGAAGGACGCGGAAGAGACGGTGCCGCTGTGCTGACACCGGAACAGACACTCCAGGAGGTACGGATGCCCGCACTCACGCCCTGGGAGGAGCTCGTCACCGCGGCCCTCCTCGGCACGGACCGCCGCACACTGGGCACCCCCGGCAAGGAGGCACCGCTCGCCCTCCTCGACGCGGCAGCGGCACAGACCGTGCGCCGCAGGGCAGGCCTGCGCCCCGCCCCCGCGACCGCACCGCCCGAACCCGCGGCGGACGACCCCAGGCCCCCGGTGCCGCCCGCGGCCAGGCGTCGGCTCGCGGCACTGCTCACCGACCAGTCCGGCTCCGGCAGCGGCGGCCGACGCGGCGCGGCGCCCGACCTGATGGAACTCCTGCCCCAGTGGCTGTCCCTGGCCAACGCGCGGGGCTACGCGGCACCGCCGGAGCTGCTGCCCGCCCTGCTCAACGCGGCACGCGGCCGCACGGACCTGCGCCCCCAGGCCCTCACCTTCGCGGGCCCCCGGGCCCTGTGGCTGGCCCGACTCAACCCGGACTGGAAGTTCGCCCTGCGGTCCACGCCGGGCGGCGGCGTATCGCTCCCCTCCCCCGACGACACGGCGAACGTCCAACAGCTCTGGGAAGAGGGCCTGTTCGCGGAGCGGGTGGCCCTGCTCACCACGCTCCGGGAGCACGACCCGGAGGCGGCCCGCACCCTGCTCGCCGCCACCTGGCAGACGGAACGCGCGGAGGACCGCCTGATGTTCCTCGACTCCCTGCGCACGGGCCTCTCCCCGGCCGACGAGCCATTCCTGGAACAGGCCCTCGCCGACCGCAGCCGCAACGTCCGCTCCACGGCGGCCGAGTTGCTGTCCGCACTCCCCGGTTCGGCCCTGTCAGGACGGATGGCGGCCCGAGCGGCTTCCTGCGTGGCCGTGGACCATGTGGCGAGCACGCCGACCCTCACCGTCGAGACGCCGCACGAGTGCGACGCGGCCATGGAACGGGACGGCGTCGTCCCCAAGCCCCCCACCGGCCGCGGCGAACGCTCCTGGTGGCTCGGCCAGTTGGTGGACTCGGCCCCGCTCTCCGGCTGGCAGTCCCGCCTCGGCAACCGCACTCCCGCCGAGATCGTGGCGCTCCCCGTGGCCGACGACTGGCGGAGCGAGCTGCACGCCGCGTGGTGCCGTGCGGCCGTACGCCAACGGGACGCGCCCTGGTCCAGGGCCCTGCTCGGCCCGCCCGCGTCCCCCGACGCGGCGGGCCCGGGCGCGGTCTCCCTCGCCGAACGCGCAAAACTCCTGGCCGCCCTGCCCGCGCCCGAACGCGCCGACTGGGTAGCCGGTTTCATAGCCGCGCACGGCCTGTCGGAAGCCTTCCAACTCCTGGGAGGCTGCGCGGTCCCCTGGGCCGAACCCCTGGGACGCGCTGTCGTCGACTCCCTGAACATCGCCCGGGACGCCGGAAGTTACCCCTGGAGCTTCAGCGGCGTCATGGGCCTCGCGGAACGCTGCCTGGACCCGGCCGAAGCGGTACGCCTGGACGCCCTCACCGCCATCCCCGACGAACCAGAAAACGCCTCCCCCGGCGCGGGCAGCTACTGGTCCGAAGCGTTCCAACGCCTGGTGACCACACTCCGCCTCCGCGCCACCATCCACACCGAACTGACCCCCACCCCCCACTGACCCCTCGACCTGCACCGGGCTTACGCCTTCGTCAACGACCACCGGCGACGTGAGCGTGCCCACCCACCCCCGGGCCCGCGGGAGAAGCAGAGCGGCACCCCACCGCCCCGCACCCGCAAACGCTCGCGAGGGGACGTGGGGGTATGTGCGCACGGAGCACCTCGACCCACGCTGACGGCAAACACTGACGGAGACATCAAGCACGGGATAGCGAGTACGCACATACCCCCACGGCCCCGCCCCACAGCCAAACCCAAGGCGAGACGCCCACCCAGGCGCCCCCGCCAGAAGCCCCTACGCCCCGGCGGTCTCCCGAACATTCGCCCGAACCCACTCCACGATCGCCGCAGTAGTAGCCCCAGGCGTAAAGATCTCCGCGACACCCTTCTCCTTCAGCGGCGCAATATCCGCCTCCGGAATGATCCCGCCCCCGAACACCTTGATGTCCTCCGCGTCCCGCTCCTTGAGAAGCTCAATCACGCGCGCGAACAACGTGTTGTGCGCCCCGGACAGGATGGAGAGCCCGATCGCATCGGCGTCCTCCTGGATCGCCGTGTCCACCACCTGCTCGGGCGTCTGGTGCAGCCCGGTGTAGATGACCTCCATGCCCGCGTCCCGCAGCGCCCGCGCAATCACCTTGGCCCCACGATCGTGCCCGTCGAGCCCCGGCTTGGCGACCACCACGCGGATCGGCCCGGCTGCCACACCCATCACTGCCTCCATGTACCGAGTACCGATTCCTGTACCCACGGATTCCTGTACCCACGGACCCCCGCACCGCACAAGCAGCCGGGGCAAGTGAACGAACGTTATCTCCAGCATCCCGCACCCGGCAGTTTCGCGGTGGAGAGCGAGGGGGAAATCACACGTTGGGACACGTTCGCTGCGCGCCGCTCCGTTACCCAGGGGCTCACGCTCCGCATCCGGACCCGGCGCGAGGGGAGCCGCAACGAGATCGCCGGACCACCACGCCGGCAGCCGCACGGCGTGGTGGTGCGGTGCATCGGCGACGCACGGGGGGCCCAGAGCGCACCGCCAAGGAGCGCAGCGCGCCACCACAGGGGCACAGACCAGAAACGCCCCACCGCAAGCCGACTCCTCGCTCTCGACTCCCCCTAGGGCACACGGGGGACAGAGCCGTCCTCCCGTGCGCCAATCGGGAGGTCGACGATGCCGGTCACAGGGGTCCAGCCCTTTCTTCACCCCTTTCGCCAATTCAGCACGCTGTTACCAAAACTCCCCACCGCACAAGCCCTCCGGGCACTACAGGCACTACAGGCCCTCCCACCCCTGGCCCCCCTCGCCTCCCTCCTGCCCCACCCCCGCGCCCTCCCTCTCCCCCGCCTCCGCCTGCCGTCGAAGGTCGCAGGCATCTCCGTGACCTTCCTGAAGGCGACCGCCCTGGAGCTGGCGATCCTCACGGGACACCTCCTCCTCTATCCCTCGGGCGTCACACAGGAACGCAGGGTGGCCCCCGTCCAACCGCCCCCGGACGCCCCGCGCCTCCCCCCTGACAGCAGGCCCCCGGCCCTCCTCCTGCACGGCTTCATCGACAACCGCTCCGTCTTCGTCCTGCTCCGCCGCGCCCTGGCCCAGCACGGCGGACGCCATGTGGAGTCCCTCAACTACTCGCCCCTCATCTGTGACATCCGCACCGCCGCCGAACTGCTCGGCCGCCACATCGAGGAGATCTGCGAGCGCACGGGCCACACCCGGGTCGACATCGTGGGGCACAGCCTCGGCGGACTGATCGCCCGCTATTACGCGCAGCGCCTCGGCGGCGACGTACGCGTACGCACGCTGGTCACCCTCGGCACCCCGCACGGGGGCACGCGTGTCGCGCCGCTCGCGGACGCGCACCCGATCGTCCGGCAGATGCGCCCGGGCTCCGAGGTGATCGAGGAACTGAAGGAACCGGCACCGGACTGCCGCACGCATTTCGTGAACTTCTGGAGCGATCTCGACCAGTTGATGGACCCCTTGGAGACGGCCTGCATCGATCACCCCGACCTGACCGCGCAGAACGTCCGGGTCACCGGAATCGGCCATCTCGCGCTTCCGGTGCACCCCGCGGTCGCGAACGGCATCATTCAGGCACTCGATCTGGCGAATCCGGGGGCGCATGCCAAAGGCGCTCCGGGCGGTTTGACGGTCGCCTGACGCCGAATCCGTCGAACGAACTTCGAACGCAGGGCCAAGGCTGCGCCCGCAGTCCGCCGAAAGACGGCCGAATGCCCGTTTCCTGAGACCACGAAACCTGCCGAAGATTGTCGCGCCCGTATACCGCCGGGTACAGTCGCCGCACTGCTCCGCCCCTGCTGCCGAGGCGAAAGAGAAGTTGGTGAACGACCGTCACCCGTCGGGGAGCTCGACTCCCCCGCCCTCGGCACCCGGCGCCGACTACGCGCACTATGCGACGTACGACCAGCACAGCGCCCAGCCGCACGGGTACGACGCCTACGCCACCGGCAGCTTCAGCACCGGGAGTTTCGACACCGGCAGCTTCGCCGCCGACCCGCTCTTCGGGAACATGCCCGGCGGCCAGAGCCCGTACGACACGGGCCAGTGGGCGACCACGACCGGCACCCAGCAGACGCTGAACTACGACGCGTACGCGGCGCAGCACCACGCCGCCACGTACGACACCGGCAGCTACGACACCACCGCGATGTGGGCGACGGGCGGCTATCAGCAGCTCGCCGACATCCCCTCGCAGCCGGGCCCCGACGCCACCGGCCAGTGGGACGCCAGCGCGTGGAACCAGGCGCCGCAGACCGGCCAGTGGGAGACGCAGACCTTCGACACGGGGGCGTACGACGCGACCGCGTGGAACTCGGCGGGCCAGACGTACGAGTCACCCGAGCCCCATGCGCACCCCGAGCCGCACGAAGCGCCCCAGTCACACGAAGCGACCCAGGCGTACGAGCCCGTCGACCCGTACGAGCCCACGAGCGCCTACGAGTCGGCGGCCGCGTACGAACTCACCGATCCGTACGACCTGACCGGCAACCACGCCGAAGGCCACCCCGGCCCGTACGAGGCCGAAGCCGCGTACGAGGACGACGAGCCGGTCGCGGAGTCCCGGAGCACCGGGGCCGCGGCCCGCACCCCCCGCGCCGGCCGCGGAGGCCCGGGCGGCGGCCGCTCGAAGGCCCGCCGCCGCACCCCCGCCAAGCGTTCGGCGCTCCTCACCGTCGCCGTGCCCTCGGCCTGTGTGATGGGCGTCGCGGGTGTCGCCGCCGCGTCCGTGGGCAACTTCGGCGGGGACGACGGCAAGGACACGACGGCGTCCGCCCCGGACCCCACGTCCGTGAAGCCGTCCGCCGCCAACAACAAGCTGGACACCCAGCTGGCCAACCTCTCCGCGGACGCAGGCGACTTCGCGGACCGCGCGAGCCGCACGCAGGAGCGCATCGACCTCAAGGCCCAGAAGGCGGCCGCCGAGAAGAAGGCGGCCGCGGAAGCGGCGCGCAAGGAGCGGCTGCGCCCCAAGTTCGCGCTGCCGGTGGCGCAGCGGGGCCTGAGCGCGTACTACGGCCAGGCGGGCGTCAACTGGATGTCCGCGCACTCCGGAATCGACTTCCCGGTGTCGTACGGCACGGAGGTCAAGGCCGCGACCGACGGAACCGTGTCCACGAAGTGGAACAGCGCCTACGGCAACATGGCGATCGTGACCGCCAAGGACGGCACGGAGACGTGGTACTGCCACCTCTCCACGCACAAGATCTCCAGCGGCCCCGTGAAGGCGGGCGAGACCATCGCCTTCTCCGGGAACTCCGGCAACTCCACGGGCCCGCACCTGCACTTCGAGGTGCGTCCCGGCGGCGGCTCGGCGATCGACCCGCTGCCGTGGCTGCGCAGCCACGGACTCGACCCGACGTAACTCGGGCTCGGCGCACGCCACACAGCAGCCCACCTCACGAAGCGCCACATGCCCCGAGGCTGCGAGTCCCCTGGGCCCCGCAGCCCCCGCCCCAAGAGTCATCCGCCCCGCAGGGCTACAGCTTCTCCACCGGTGCGTACCGCAGCAGCAGCCGCTTCGGCTTGGGCTCGCCGAAGTCCACCGTCGCCTCGGCGTTCGCACCCGATCCCTTGACGCCGACCACGGTCCCGAGGCCGAACTGGTCGTGCGTGACCCGGTCGCCGACCGCGAGCGCGACCACGGGCTTCTCCGTGGCGCGACGCGTGGCGAAGCCCTGCGCGCCTCCGGAGCGCGACCGCGAGGAGGACAGCGACGAGGCGATGCCACCGGCCGGACCCGACGAACCGGACGACGCCGGGGCGCCGATGGACCCCGTCCGCTTCCAGTCCAGATGGGTGTCCGGAATCTCTTCGAGGAAGCGCGACGGCGGGTTGTACGAGGGCTGGCCCCAGGCGCTGCGCATCGAGGACCGCGTCAGATAGAGCCGCTCACGCGCGCGCGT
Source organism: Streptomyces sp. NPDC059002 (assembly GCF_042740435.1). Lineage (NCBI taxonomy): Bacteria > Bacillati > Actinomycetota > Actinomycetes > Kitasatosporales > Streptomycetaceae > Streptomyces > Streptomyces sp. NPDC059002. Next base: position 167,677 of record NZ_JBHYJI010000008.1, read on the forward strand.
GATGCCCACGTACGCGAGGCGCCGCTCCTCCTCCAGCTCCTTGACCTGGCCCAGCGAGCGCATGTGCGGGAAGACGCCGTCCTCCATGCCTGTCAGGAACACCACGGGGAATTCGAGGCCCTTGGCGGTGTGCAGCGTCATGAGGGTGATGACTCCGGAGCCGTCGTCCTCCTCGTCCGGGATCTGGTCGGAGTCGGCGACGAGGGCGACGCGCTCCAGGAAGTCGGAGAGCGAACCGGCGGGAGCGGCTCCTTCCGGAACACCCTCCGGAGCGGCGCCACCGGCAGCGTCGGCGCCCTCCGCCGCACCGTTCTCCTGCTCGAACTCCAGCGCCACTGCGGCGAGTTCCTGGAGGTTCTCGATGCGCGTCTCGTCCTGCGGGTCGGTGGAGGACTGCAACTCGGCGAGATAGCCGGTCCGTTCGAGCACGGCCTCCAGGACGACGGCCGGTCCCGCGCCCGATTCGACGATGGTCCGCAGCTCTTCCATCAGCGTGTTGAAACGCTTGACGGCGTTCGCCGAGCGGGCCGCCATTCCGTACGCCTCGTCAACACGGCGCAGCGCCTGCGGGAAGGAGATCTTCTCGCGCTGCGACAGTGCGTCGATCATCGCCTCCGCGCGGTCGCCGATGCCCCTCTTGGGGACGTTGAGAATGCGCCGCAGCGGCACCGCGTCCTCGGGGTTGGCGAGCACGCGCAGATACGCGAGGACGTCGCGGACTTCCTTGCGCTCGTAGAAGCGGACGCCGCCGACGACCTTGTAGGGCAGGCCGACGCGGATGAAGATCTCTTCGAAGACACGGGACTGGGCGTTCGTGCGGTAGAAGATCGCGACGTCGCCGGACTTCGCGTCGCCCGCGTCCGTGAGGCGGTCGATCTCGTCGGCGACGAACTGCGCCTCGTCGTGCTCGGTGTCCGCGACGTATCCCGTGATGCGGGCGCCCGCGCCCTGGTTGGTCCACAGGTTCTTCGGGCGGCGGCTTTCGTTCCGCTCGATGACCGCGTTCGCGGCGGTCAGGATCGTCTGCGTGGAGCGGTAGTTCTGCTCCAGGAGGATCGTCGTCGCGTCCGTGTAGTCCTCCTCGAACTGGAGGATGTTGCGGATGGTGGCGCCGCGGAAGGCGTAGATGGACTGGTCCGCGTCACCCACCACGCACAGCTCGCCGGGGTCGTCGTCCTCGCCTCCGGAGGGGCCGACCAGCTCGCGCACCAGGGCGTACTGGGCGTGGTTCGTGTCCTGGTACTCATCGACCATCACGTGCCGGAAGCGGCGCCTGTAGTGCTCGGCGACGTCCGGGAAGGCGCGCAGGAGGTGGACCGTCGTCATGATCAGGTCGTCGAAGTCCAGTGCGTTCGCCTCGCGGAGGCGCGACTGGTACATCGCGTAGGCCTGGGCGAGGGTCTTCTCGAAGCCGTCGGCGGCCTGGCTCGCGAAGTCCTCCTCGTCGATCAGCTCGTTCTTCAGGTTCGAGATCTTGGCGCTGAAGGACTTCGGCGGGAACTTCTTCGGGTCGAGGTCCAGGTCGCGGCAGACCAGGGCCATCAGACGCTTGGAGTCGGCGGCGTCGTAGATCGAGAAGGAGGACGTGAAGCCCAGCTTCTTGTACTCGCGGCGCAGGATGCGGACGCAGGCGCTGTGGAACGTCGACACCCACATCGCGTTCGCCCGCGGTCCGACGAGCTGCTCGACGCGCTCCTTCATCTCGCCCGCGGCCTTGTTCGTGAAGGTGATCGCGAGGATCTGGCCCGGGTGCACGCCGCGCTCGGCGAGGAGGTACGCGATGCGGTGGGTCAGCACGCGGGTCTTGCCGGATCCGGCGCCGGCGACGATGAGCAGCGGGGAGCCCGCGTGCACGACGGCCGCGCGCTGGTTCTCGTTCAGACCGTCGAGGAGCGTCGCCGGGTCGATGACCGGGCGCGGGGCACCGTCGCGGTAGTGCGCGTCCCGGGTCATGGGCGCGTCGAACTTCCCGTCGAACAGATCGTCCGGAATGGGCTCCGGAGCACTGTCCTCGGGCGGCGGCGGGGGCTCTTCGTCCGTGGTCCGGGAAGGCTGCAGGTCCGCCAGGAAGCTGTCATCAAAGAGGCTGCTCATCGCCTCCCGAGTCTAGGCGGCCCCACTGACAACCCGCCCCGGGTTCCGGCCACCTTCCTCCGGCGACCGCCCGCCTACTCCGCGCCCATGGACGATCACACTCCGCGTCCGCAAGGCATGCCCGCGTCAAGAGCCTCGTAAAGTCACGAAAATGTATCGGGCATATCGAACATCAACCTTCACACGGACCACACGAGTTGGCTAGCGTGCTCCGCGGGCCGCTCGTACCCCCACCGGCGAATCCCGCCGGGAACGGGTGGCCTCCGCCGAGTCCGACATGTTCGGAGCCGGGGACCCACCAAGACCTTGGGGTGAATCGGTCCCGTACGAAGTACGGGACTGTAGGGCAACCTTCCGGACCACCCGCCCGAACCCGACAGCTAACCCGGTAGGCGGTCTACGGAAGGAGTCGCCTCCCTTGGCGTCGCACCGCAAGCCGCGGACCCGGACAGCCGGAATACGCACGGCCCCCGCCATCGGCATCACCACGGCCGCCCTCACCTCGGTGGCCCTCCTCTCACAGAGCGCGCAGGCAGCCCCCTCCGCGCCGGCGAAGCCCAGCCTCGAAGAGGTCCAGGAGAAGGTCGACGACCTCTACCAGCAGGCGGGCGTGGCCACCCAGAAGTACAACTCGGCCAAGGAGAAGACCGACAAGCAGCGCAAGAAGGTCGACCACCTCCTGGACGACGTGGCCAAGCGCACGGACAAGCTGAACGAGGCACGCCAGGAGCTCGGCTCCTTCGCCGCCGCGCAGTACCGCACCGGCGCCGTCTCCGAGACGGCCACGATGATGCTCGCCAACGACCCGCAGGGCTACTTCGACCAGAACCACCTGTCGGACCGGCTCACCGCGCGCCAGAAGAAGGCGGTCGACGACTACCAGACGCAGCAGGTGTCGGCGACGAAGCAGCGTACGAAGGCGGCGAAGAGCCTCAAGACGCTGAGCGACTCGCGGGACGACCTCAAGACGAGCAAGCAGACCGTCCAGAAGAAGCTGGGCGAGGCCCGCAAGCTGCTCTCCGAGCTGACCGCCGAGGAGAAGGCCCGACTCGCGGAGATCGAGCGGAAGAAGGAGCAGGAGGCCAAGCGCAAGGCCGAGGAGCTGGCCCGCAAGCAGGCCGCCGAGGCGGAGCGCAAGCGCAAGGCGGAAGAGGCGGCCCAGAAGGAGAAGGAGCAGGAGGAGGGCCAGGACTCGGGCTCAGGTTCCGACACCGGCTCCGGGTCGGGCTCCGACTCCGGGAGCACGGACAGCAGCTACGCCACCAAGGCCAAGAAGGTCATCGCCTTCGCCGAGGCCCAGATCGGCAAGCCGTACGTCTGGGGCGCCACGGGACCCGACTCCTACGACTGCTCCGGGCTCACCCAGGACGCGTGGAAGGCCGCGGGCATCTCCCTGCCGCGCACCACGTGGGACCAGGTGAAGGTCGGCACGACGGTGAAGACCGCCGACGCCCAGCCCGGTGACCTGGTCTTCTTCTACGACGACATCAGCCACGTCGGGATCTACATCGGCGACGGCAAGATGATCCACGCCCCGAAGCCGGGTGCGAACGTCCGCGTCGAGTCGATCTACTACATGCCGATCCACAGCGTGGTGCGTCCCGCGTAACCACCCTCTACGCGCGTGTGGCCCGCATCCTGAGGAGGATGCGGGCCACACGCGCGCAGAGGCCGGAAAACTCAGGTCCGCGGGGGACTCAGGTCCACAGCACCGCGATGAAGATGTTCGCCGTGGTCAGCAGGCCGACCGTGCCGAACAGGCCCTTGTCGACCTTCTCCTCGTCCCGCTTCACATAGACCAGCGCGAGGATCACGATCAGCACGGCCATCTTGATGCCGATCTTGAGGTTGTTGACCGTGTTGTCGTCCGCCTGGTTCAGACCCACCAGGGCGACACCGGTGACGAGCATGGTCAGCGCGCCGTGCAGCATCGCGGGGCTGAAGCGGGCGGTGCCCTGGCCCATCTGCTTCATCTGGGTCAGGAAGCCGCCCAGGAGCGAGGCGATGCCGATGATGTGCAGGCCGACGAAGAGATGGATGAGTACGTCCATGTGCCGGAGCCTAACCGGGCCCGTTCCGCCCGCCGCAGCCGGTCCCGTAGCACCGCCACGCAGACAGTCGGGGCACAAACGCCACATCGGTCACATGGCCACATGAAGTGGATGTTCAAGGGTGATCGGCGCGGTCACATTGAGTCACCGATCCGTCCACTCCTTCCAGTTCCGCGCAATCCCTCACCAAGCCGTGACGGTCAGGTTTAGCGTCCTGCACCAGGTGACCGGCTCCCCACCGCCGTCCGGACCAGGGGCGGCAGTCGGACACCACCGCCGAGGAACCGGCGGCGGTCCGCTCCCCCTGTGCGGGCCGCCGCCGGACACGTAAGGAGCCCCTCTTCGTGTCAGCGCACCGCAAGCCCAAGCAGCGCTCGCTCAGCGGCAACACGGCCCGCACGGCCGTCACCCTCGCCCTCGCCGGAGCCGCGTCGGCGACCGCCTTCGACGGCGTGGGAAACGCGGACCCCCGGCTCAGCCCCACCGAGGTGAAGTCCAAGGTCGACTCGCTCTACCGCGAGGCGGAGATCGCCACCGAGAAGTACAACGGCGCGAAGGAGAAGGCCGAGAAGGCCGAGAAGGCCCTCGGAGAGCTGCGCGACGAGGCGGCCCGCAAGACGGAGAAGCTCAACTCCGCGCGCGACGAGGTCGGTTCGTACGCCGCCGCGCAGTACCGCACCGGCGGCATCGACCCGACCGTACAGATGGCCCTCTCCTCCGACCCCGAGCAGTTCCTCGACCGTGCCGCGCTCGCCGACCGGGCCGGAAACCGCCAGGCGGCGACCGTCAACGGCATACGCAAGCAGCTCCAGGAGATCGACCAGCTGCACTCCGAGGCCGACGCCCGCCTCGCCGCCTTCCACAAGCGCCAGGCGGAGCTGAAGAAACACAAGAAGACCGTCACCGGCAAGCTCGACGAGGCCAAGCGGCTCCTGGCCCAGCTCCCCGACGGCCAGCGCGCGGAGCTCACGGGCGCGGACACCGACCGCGCCGACCGCTCGGAGGCCCGCCTCTCCGGCGGGTCGGCCAAGGCCCCCAACGCCCGCGCCGCGTCCGCCGTTTCGTATGCGTACAAGGCGCTCGGCAGCCCCTACGTCTGGGGCGCCACCGGACCCAGCGCCTTCGACTGCTCGGGGCTCACCCAGGCCGCGTACCGCTCGGCGGGCGTCGCGCTGCCCCGCACCACCTACGCCCAGATCGCCGCGGGCGAACGCGTGCCGCGCTCCGCCCTGCGCCCCGGTGACCTGGTGTTCTTCTACTCGGGCATCAGCCACGTCGGCATCTACGTGGGCAACGGCCAGATGATCCACGCCCCCAACCCGAGCGCCCCCGTACGGCTCGCGCCCATCGACCAGATGCCGTTCGCGGGCGCCACCCGCGTGGTGTGAAGGGGTCGTTGAGCCCCGGGAGATCCGGCCACTCGGCCGCCGTGATCCGGCCATCGGGCCGCAGGTAATGTCACGTCCATGCCTAGCCGTACGCTGCCGCCACCCCCGCCTCCCGTGCATCTGCGCACCTGGCCCGACCGGCAGACACTGCTCACCGACCGCGGCATGGCCCTCGATGAGCTGCGCAGGCGGCAGTTGGGGGTGCACCGGCTCCTGCTGCTGTGGCTGTGCGGCTTCGGCGGCGTGGTCGGCTGGGCCCTGCTGACGACGCCGCTCCGGCTCATCGAGGACGAGGACGCCACGGCCTTCATCCTGGGCCCGGTGCTCGCGCTCCTCGGCCTAGCGGCGCTGGCCCCCGGGGTGATCGGCGTCGTCCTCGGTCTGCGGAGCGATCGGCGGGCGCGGGAACTCACCGACGCCTGGCTCGCGTTGGACAGTCATCCGGCATCGGATGCCAGGCTGCGCTCCCCCGGCCTCAGCCTCACCTGGCTCCTGTCGTCCCTCGCGGTGTGCGCGCTCGGCCTGTGGGCGTCCTTCGCGGCGGCCGCGTACGCCGAGCCCGGACGCGACACCTACGCCGACGTCGCCCTCGGCATGGGCGTCGGCCTGATCGTGTGGCTGACGGGCCTCATCGGCGCGGCCAAGGCGGTCGGCCACTACCGCTGGGCCCTACGGAAGCTGGGCCCGGCCCCGACAGCGGGCACGCACCACTAGGACCTGCGACCTGCCGGAGGGACGGGCCCCGGCACCGCTCCCCCACTGACCGCTCCCCCGCTGCTGGGCGGGCCCCGGCTCCACCGCGGTCACCGCACCGCGACGCCTCAGACGAGCCGCCGCGCCGTCGCCCACCGCGTCAGCTCATGGCGGTTGGACAGCTGAAGCTTCCTCAGTACCGCCGACACATGCGACTCCACCGTCTTCACGGAAATGAAGAGCTGCTTGGCGATCTCCTTGTACGCATATCCGCGCGCGATGAGCCGCAGCACCTCGCGCTCGCGCTGGGTGAGGCGGTCCAGGTCCTCATCGACCGGGGGCGCGTCGGTGGAGGCGAAGGCGTCCAGGACGAACCCGGCGAGCCGCGGCGAGAACACCGCGTCGCCCTCCTGCACCCGGAAGATCGAATCCACCAGATCGGTGCCGGTGATGGTCTTGGTGACATAGCCGCGGGCACCGCCCCGGATCACCCCGATCACGTCCTCGGCGGCATCGGAGACCGAGAGCGCCAGGAAACGCACCGGCTCCGTCGCATCGGACATCAACGGCGCGCAGCGGCGCAGGACTTCCACGCCACCGCCGCCAGGAAGGTGCACATCCAGGAGAACGACCTCGGGACGCGTGGCCGTGATGACCGTGACCGCCTGGTCGACGTCGGCCGCCTCACCGACGACCTCGACACCGGTGATGTCGGTCCGGCCGATCTCGGCCTGCACTCCGGTGCGGAACATCCGGTGGTCGTCGACCAGGACGACCCGCACGCGACGCCCGCCCTCGCTCCCGCCCGCCCCGGTCGGCTCCGTGGGCTCGCTCGCCTCGGTCGCGTCGCTCATGTCGTCGCCGTCCTCTCCATCTCCAGCTCGACCTCCGTGCCGCCCCCGGGCACCGCACGCAGCCGCGCCGTGCCTCCGTTGCGCTGCATACGGCCGATGATCGATTCTCGTACACCCATGCGGTCGTCCGGCACGGAATCCAGATCGAAGCCGGGACCTCGGTCCCGGACGGACACGAACACCGTCCCTCCCTCGACCTCGGCGAAGACCTGCACCGCACCGCCCTCGCCACCGTACTTGGCGGCGTTCACCATCGCTTCCCTCGCGGCCTGCATCTGCGCGGTCAGCCGCTCGTCGAGCGGGCAGTCGCCCACCACGACCACCTCGATCGGGACGCCGTGCTTGTCCTCGACCTCCGCCGCACTGCGGCGGACCGCCTCGGCGAGGGTGTCGGGCTCCTCGTCCTCGTCCTTGCCGGTGCCCTCGGGTTTGTAGAGCCAGGCCCGCAGGTCGCGCTCCTGGGCACGGGCCAGGCGGCGGACCTCGCCGGGGCTCTCCGCGTTCCGCTGGATGAGGGTCAGGGTGTGCAGCACGGAGTCGTGCACATGGGCGGCGACCTCGGCACGCTCCTGGGCGCGGATGCGCATCAGGCGCTCCTCGGAGAGGTCCTGCATCATGCGGATGAGATACGGGCCCGCGAGGAGCGCGATGCCGACGAGCACGGCGAGCGCGGCCTGCAGGACGGCGCCCAGATGCGCGGCGGAGCCCTGCAGCACGAAGATGCCGGAGACTCCGGCACCGACCAGCAGCACTCCGGCCGCGGACCGGGCGATCGTCAGGGTGCGCCTGCGGCGGCCGACGGCCATCCAGCGGGCCCTGCGGGCATTGTCGGCCTGCCGCCAGACCAGGGCGACACCGGCCGCGACGAGCAGGGTCGGGACGACATACGCCTTGGTCGAGCCGTCCAGGTCCACGCTGCTGACGAAGACCATGGCGACGACGACCATCGCGAGGAGCGCGACGATCTGGCCCTTGTCCGGCTTGCGGGCGACGAGCCTGCGCCGGCCGTCCGACGACGTCTCGGTGGTGACGGCCGCGGGTGGGCGCTCGGAGTCGACGCCGCCGATGCCGAGCGGCACGAAGAACCAGAACGCCGCGTACAGCAGCGCGCCGAGGCCGTCCGCCGTGAACAGGCCGACGAAGACGAGCCGGACCCAGATCACGGGCAGCCCGAGGTGTCCGGCGAGGCCGCGCGCGACACCGCCGAGCCAACGGCCGTCGCCGCTGCGATAGAGCTTGCGCAGCGGTCGGACGTCGTCGATGGGCGGTGCAGCGGCTTCCGGCATGTCATCGATATTCACACGCGGGCGCGGGTGCGGGCATCAGGGTCGACCCCCGAGACTTCCCTGATCTCCGCCCCTGTCCCGGCCCTGTCAGGGTCGGCACCTGAGTCGTCTCAGGGGCGATATCAGGGTTCGGCCAGGGTCGTCCCGACTGCCGCGGCGGGCCCGCGGCAGTCACCATGGACGCATGACAGATCAGCAGCCCGCCGAGACGGAGACCGAGGCCGCCATCCGCGATGCCGTGCGCGGCGCGCGGGGCGAGTCGGGCGGCCTCGCGGGCGGTCATGGGCCGAGCCTGCCCGTGGAGGTGCGAAAGCTCCGCCGCGACCGCCGGCAGAAGAAGCTCGGCGGCGTGTGCGCGGGGCTCGGCCGGCACTGCGACATGGACCCCGTGATCTTCCGCATCGGTCTCGCGGTGCTCGCGATCACCAGCGGTCTCGGCCTGGTCTTCTACGGCTTCGCCTGGCTCTTCGTGCCGTACGAGGACGAGGAGGAGAACGAGGCGCGCAGGCTGCTCTCCGGCCGGGTCGACGGCCAGGCCCTGACCGCCGTGCTCTTCGCGCTCGTCGGCTGCGGCGTCTTCCTCACCCTGTTGAACAACGGGGGCGCGCTCACCTTCGCCGCCGTCCTCGCCCTGCTCCTCGCGGGCGCGGGGTACTGGTCGCAGCAGCGCGGCACCCCCGACCCCGATCCGGTGGCGGCCCAGGCCGCGGCGGACGCCCCGCCCGAGGCCAAGGCACCGCCCATCGCGGGCGGGCCCTCGTGGTGGCGCGACCCCATAGTGAAGGACGGCACGCACGACGGGCTCCCCGGCTACTTCTGGGGCCCGGACGGCCTCGACGGCATCGACGTCGAGTACCGGCCGAGCGGCCGCCACCCCGGCGTCCCCCGCAAGCAAGCCGCGCCCGCCCCGCGGCCCAAGCCCCGCGGCCCGCGCTGGATCGGCGGCTGGGTGTTCCTGTTCGCCCTGCTCGCGGGAGGCCTCGGCACCGGCCTGACCTGGCACGAGCACCCGCTCGGCACGACATTGCAGACCGGCCTCGCGTGTGCGCTCGCGGTCTTCGCCGTCGGCATCGCGGTCAGCGCCTTCCTGGGCCGCACGGGCGCGGGATCGATCGTGCTTGCGGTGATCACGGCCGCACTCCTCGCGGGCGCGTCGGCCCTGCCGAAGAACATCAGCACGCACTACGCACGCACCGACTGGATACCCGCCACGATGGCGGACGTCCGGCCCCACTACGAGGTGGGTCTCGGCACCGGCAGGCTCGACCTGAGCAAGGTCCGCGTCGGCGAGGGCCAGACCCTGAAGACCAGCGCAGAGGTCGGCGCGGGTGACCTCCGGGTGGTTCTGCCGAAGAACGCCACCGTGCGGCTCGACGCCGAAGTGGGCGTCGGCGACATCGTGTTGCCGAACGACCGCGGCAAGGACCTGGACATCGCTCCGGGCCGGGAGAAGAAGGTGACGCTGGAGCCGCCCTCGGGCAGCAAGGCCGGCGGCACGATCGACCTGCGACTCGAAGTCGGCGTCGGACAAGCGAAGGTGACCCGTGCTACGTCATGAATTCCACCCCGGAAAGCTGGTGGCCGGCCTCTTCCTGCTGGCGGTCGCCGTCGTCTACGCGGGCGATGCGGGCGGCGCCTGGGACGCCCCGTGGTTCGTCGCGTTCCCGATGGTGATGGTGGGCCTGCTGATCGCGGGCGTGGCGGCGGCGGTCCATGGGATACGCCCGCGGTCCTCGGGCCGCTCGGGCACCCGTTCCCGGGACGGGGGTCGGCCCGGCTCCGGTGGCGACGGCTACGGCACCGGTGGGGACCGCGACCTCGGTACCCTCCTCGACCGCGTACAGGAGGACAGGCCGGACCAGGAGAACAGGCCGGGCCCGGAAGACAGGCCCGGCGAGGAGGACCGGACCGACCGGCGCCCTACGGACTAGGTTCTGTCCGGTCCTGATCCGCCGGGCAGGCGCCTGCGCTAGCCGAGCCCCCGCAGATTCCTGCGGCGGTCGGCGAGCAGGGCGTCGACGGAGAAGAGGGAGGCTCCGGCGAGCACCAGGGGCAGCCAAGCCATGAGGTACGCCAGGTCGTTGCCGTAGTAGTAGGGCTCGGTGGACCAGCTGACGGTCAGCCAGAGGCTGAGCGAGATCAGCACTCCGCCGACCGCGGCGAGGCGGGCGAAGAGGCCGATCAGGGTGCCGATGCCGACGGCCAGTTCACCGATGGCGATGGCGTAGCCGAAGCCGACGGGGCTCTTGAGGGACAGGTCGACGAGCGCGGGGATCGCGGAGATGTCGCGGACGCCCTCCATCATGGCGCCGATCGATCCCGTCCCGCTCGCCTGCATGAAGGTGCTGTCGGTGAGCTTGTCCAGGCCGGCGTAGATGAAGGTGACGCCCAGGAAGATCCGCAGGGGGAGCAGGGCGTAACGGGTGGCGGACTCCCGCCAGTCGTCGCGCCTGACGTAGCTGGTGTGGCTGTCCGTCCGCATGCCGTGAGCCATGGCTCTCCGCCGCCTCTCCCGTCGACCCGTCATCTGACCATACGTACGAAGGGGGACCGCTGCTCATCGGCGTGCGGCGGATTTCATGACACCGGACCGGAAACCTGAGGGAGGAGGCTCAGTCCGTGACATCGATCGTGACGCGGTTCGTCTCGACGCCCGCGGCGGTGATCACCTGTACGTCGACGCGGCCCGGCTCGACGTCGACCGGGACGGGCACCGTCAGGGTCGCGTCGGTCGGGTTGGTGAAACCGCCCGGCACGGGCACGAGCGGGACATGGACGTGGACGGTGCCGATGCGGACGACCATCCGGGCGAGCCGGTCCGCGGCTCCGGCGCCGGGTGGCACGAAGCCCGCGCCGCGGATCTCGATGTCGTCGCCCGTACGGATGGGGGCGTCCAGGTCGCCCGCCTCCCTGGCGCGGACGACGGAGAGGATGACGGGACGGCCGCCTTCGGCGTACTTGCCGGCCAGGTATGTCGCCGCCGACACCAGGACCAGCAGGGCGAGACCCCACGGCAGGTCGGGCAGTTGTTCGGGGCGGCGTGCGAGGCGGACCACGGCGAAGAGGACGGCGACGGCGCTGACCAGGACGTACTGCACATCGGTGAAGCTGCCGCGGCCCGCGTCGTCGGTGAGCGGATCGGTGGCCCGCGGCCGGTCGGCCCGCACCTTCTGGAGCCGCTGGCCGAGCACCCGCAGGCCGACCACGCGGCGCACGAGCACGGCCACCCCGCACACCACGGCGAGGACGGTCACCACCCCGGCGGCGCGGGCGAGTTCGAGCCCGGCGATCAGCTCGTCCCGCCGGTCGTGCGCCGAGGCCGCGGCCAGCTGCCCGGCGAGGACGAGCACCGCGAAGACGACGAGGAGCACCCAGCAGGCGGCCACGGCGCGCGAGGTGGAGAGCCGGTTGTCCTCGCCGATCACCGGCGCGAGGACCCCGCCGCGCGCCCGGTGGACGTATCCGGCGCCGGTCAGCAGTCCGCCCACGACCAGGGCCGCGAGGAGTCCGGCCGTGCGCGCGGGCGTCCAGCCGCCGCCGATCGCGGTGAGCGCCTGGACCAGGAGCAGCACGCCGAAGGAGCCCCAGACGACGCCGAGCGTGCGCGTCCACAGGCGTCGCAGCCAGGCGTCCCCCTCGGCCCTGCCGCGCTCGGCGACGGCCCGCGCGGACTGTGTCAGTTCGTCCGACACCCACTGCCGCGAGGCGCCCGCGGAGTGTGCGACGGCCGGGGGCAGCCCCTGTCCCGCCGCCAGTTCGTCGCGCTTGGCGAGGAACTCGGCCACGGCACGCCGGTGCCCTTCGCGTGCGCCGTGCGGGCAGCCGCCGCACGTGCAGCCGCCCCCGTGCGCGCCCTGCCTCGCCTCCTGCACCGCCACCGCGTACGCCGCCTTCCCCACCCTCGGAGCCCGTTGGAGCGCCCGTGAACTTCCTTGCAGAGAAGGGGAATTGTGCCGTACTGAAGGGCGAACGATTCCCGCGGGTCAGGTCAGCGGGGGTGAACTCGCCATGTTTGTGTTGACGGGCAGGTCACGGGTGCCGACCGCCGCCCCACACCGGCTGTCCGTCGTTTCAGGCCAGCAGGTCAGGCTCGCTGCGGCTGATGTCCTGCCACAGGTACTGGTAGTTGATCCACGCGACCAGATCGCTGCCGAGCTGCTCACGGGTCTGCACCGCCTGCTTGTGGCCGATGAGTACGGGGCGGCCCGCGGCCCGCGCGCTCAGCTGGACCTGGCAGGAGCGCTCCATGGTGATGAACCACCAGGCCGCGGCGTCGACGGAGTCGCCGACGGTGAGCAGGCCGTGGTTGCGCAGGATGACCGCCTTGTGGTCGCCGAGCGCGGCCGCGATCCTGCGCCCCTCGTCGGCGTCCACGACGACTCCGGTGTAGCCGTCGTACAGCGCGTGGGTCTCGTAGAAGGCGCAGGCCTCCTGGGTGATCGGGTCGAGGAGTTCGCCGAGCGTGGAGAGCACGCGGCCGTGCAGCGAGTGGCAGTGTGCGACGGCGACCACGTCGGGCCGGGCGAGATGCGCCTGGGCGTGGACGGTGAACGCGGCCTGGTTGACGTGATGACGCCCCTCGACGACCTGCCCGTCGGCGTTGGCGAGGACGAGGTCGCCGACGGTGATGTGCTTGAACGGCATCCCGAAGGGGTTCACCCAGAAGCAGTCGGGATACTCCGGGTCCCGCGCCGTGATGTGCCCGGACACCCCGTCCTCGTACCCGAGCCGCCCGAAGATCCGCAGCGCACCGGCGAGCCGTTCCTTGCGGTGGCGCCGTTCGTCCTCCATCGAGTCGTGCACGGGCGGCATCGCGAACTGCAACCGCTCGACGGGTATCGGTGTGGGCGCCTGCATATGTCCTCCATCCCTGGCTGTACGGGGCGGAAGTTACCGGCGGGATGCGCAGGAGGACAGAGGTGCGACACGATCAACGGCGCGAGAAAAGGCGACAGTAGATGTCGGGCTTCGACGGCAGACTCCGCGTATGTCGTTCAACTGGGAAGCCTTCGCCGCGGCAGAGCCCGACTTTGCCGAGACCGTCGAGAAGCGCTTCGGCGCCTTCACCCACCATGTCCTCGCGACGCTCCGCAAGGACGGTTCGCCGCGCACGAGCGGGCTCGAAGTCCGTTTCCTGAACGGCGAGTTGTGGCTGGGCATGATGCCGAACTCGCTCAAGGCGCTGGACCTGCGGCGCGATCCGCGTTTCACGCTGCAGGCGAATCCGGGTTCCGGCTCGGAAATGGCGGGCGGCGACGTCCGGATCGCGGGCCGGGCGGTCGAGGTGCGGGACCGGGAGACCGTCGCGCGCTACACGGACGCGGTGAACCCGCCGGACCCGGACGCGTTCCACCTCTTCCGTACGGAGCTGACGGAGGTGGTGCGCACCTCCATCGAGGACGGGCGGTATCTGGCGGTGCAGGTGTGGAAGCCGGGCGCTCCGTCGCGCACCACCAGGCGGGCCTGACCTCCCGCGGTCCTGACCGCCCTGGGTGCGATACGCGAGCGGCGCCGCCCACAGGTTGTGGACGGCGCCGCTTCAGGCGTTCGGGAAGGTCCCGTGCAGGGATGTCACTCCCACTCGATGGTCCCCGGCGGCTTCGACGTCACGTCGAGCACCACGCGGTTCACATCGGCGACCTCGTTCGTGATGCGCGTCGAGATCTTCGCGAGGACCTCGTACGGCATGCGGGTCCAGTCGGCCGTCATGGCGTCCTCGGAGGAGACGGGACGCAGGACGATCGGGTGGCCGTAGGTGCGGCCGTCGCCCTGGACGCCGACGCTGCGGACGTCCGCGAGCAGCACGACCGGGCACTGCCAGATCTCACGGTCGAGACCGGCCGCCGTCAGTTCCTCGCGGGCGATGGCGTCGGCCTCGCGCAGCAGGTCGAGGCGGTCCTTGGTGACCTCGCCGACGATGCGGATGCCGAGACCGGGGCCCGGGAACGGCTGGCGCTGGACGATCTCGTCCGGCAGGCCGAGCTCGGCGCCGACCATCCGGACCTCGTCCTTGAACAGCTTGCGCAGCGGCTCGATGAGCTTGAACTCGAGGTCCTCGGGGAGGCCGCCCACGTTGTGGTGGGACTTGATGTTCGCGGTGCCGGTGCCGCCACCGGACTCGACCACGTCGGGGTAGAGCGTGCCCTGGACCAGGAACTCGACGGGCTGGTCGCCGGGGGCCTCGGCGACGATCTCCGCCTGGGCCTGCTCGAAGACGCGGATGAACTCGCGCCCGATGATCTTCCGCTTCTCCTCGGGGTCGGAGACCCCGGCGAGGGCGGACAGGAAGCGCTCGGAGGCGTCGACGACCTTCAGCTGCACGCCGGTCGCGGCGACGAAGTCCTTCTCGACCTGCTCGGTCTCGTCCTTGCGCATCAGGCCGTGGTCGACGTACACGCAGGTCAGCTGCGAGCCGATGGCCTTCTGCACGAGGGCGGCGGCGACGGCGGAGTCCACGCCGCCGGACAGGCCGCAGATCGCGCGCTTGGTGCCGACCTGCTCGCGGATGGCGGCGACCTGCTCGTCGATGACGTTGCCGGTCGTCCAGTTCGGCTTGAGGCCCGCGCCGCGGTAGAGGAAGTGCTCGAGGACCTGCTGGCCGTGCGTGGAGTGCATCACCTCGGGGTGGTACTGCACGGCGTACAGCTTCTTCTCGTCGTTCTCGAAGGCGGCGACCGGCACGACGTCCGTGGACGCGGTGACGGCGA
This sequence comes from Streptomyces sp. NPDC059002, assembly GCF_042740435.1. Lineage (NCBI taxonomy): Bacteria > Bacillati > Actinomycetota > Actinomycetes > Kitasatosporales > Streptomycetaceae > Streptomyces > Streptomyces sp. NPDC059002. Next base: position 182,750 of record NZ_JBHYJI010000008.1, read on the forward strand.
AGCCCTCGGGCGCGGCGCTGCACGCGTCGCCGTGCGACATCCACACCGACTGCTCGGCCGGGGTGCCCTCGAAGAGGGTGGAGCCGGGCTTGGAGACGGTCAGCGGGGTGCGGCCGTACTCACGCGCGCCGTTGTCGTCGACCGTGCCGCCGAGGGCGACGGCCATGAGCTGGAAGCCGTAGCACATGCCGAAGACGGGGACGCCGGCCTCGAAGAGCTGGCGGTCGACGGTGGGCGCGTGCTCCGCGTACACCGACGAGGGGCCGCCGGAGAGGATGATCGCCGCGGGCTTCTTGGCGAGCATCTCGGAGACCGGCATCGTGCTCGGCACGATCTCGCTGTAGACCCGGGCCTCACGGACGCGACGGGCGATGAGCTGGGCGTACTGCGCTCCGAAGTCGACGACCAGAACGGTGTCGGGAGCGGCGGCAGCGGGGGGCGCTGATGGCACGGCGGCGGCCTTCCGGCGTTGAGCGTGAGCGAGAGGCTCAGTGCGTGAGCAGGGGGTCTGTTTTGTCGATTCTAACGGGCCTGACGGGACCTCCCTCGTCGCATCCGACGGACCCGGCACCGGGGAGCGGGGTCCGGGCGGCGTCCGGGCGGCGCGCGGGCGATGCGTGGGGCGCGCGCGGGGGACGCGCGGGGGACGCGCGGGGGACGCGCGGGCGGCCTGGGTGGCAGCCGGTCGGCGCCCCGGGTAGCGCCTGGGTGGTAGTCCCTCCGCACCCCGGGTAGCACCTGGACGGCAGCCCCTCCGCACCCCGGGCAGCGCCCGGACGACAGCCCGTCCACGCCCCGGGCAGCGCCCGGACGACAGCCCCTCCGCACCCCAGGCAGCGCCCGGACGACAGCCCGTCCACGCCCCGGGCAGCGCCCGGACGACAGCCAC
>NZ_JBHYJI010000008.1:183735-216870 GCF_042740435.1 Streptomyces sp. NPDC059002
TGGCAGCGCCCGGACGACAGCCCGTCCACGCCCCGGGCAGCGCCCGGACGACAGCCACCCAGCACCCAGAGCAGCGCCCGGACGACAGCCCCTCCGCACCCCAGGCAGCACCTGGACGACAGCCCCTCCGCACCCCGGGCAGCGCCCGGACGACAGCCACCCAGCGCCCAGAGCAGCGCCCGGACCGCATCCGACCAGCACCCGAACCATCCCCTGCCCGCACCGCCCCCGCCCCGCCCGCCACCCCGACCACCCCTCGTCTCAGCATCCGAGCCGCCCGGGAAACCGGATTGGCAGGGCACGCGCGCGTGGGGGCATACTGACCCCGTGACCAAGCACCTCAGCTTCCTCTTTACCTATGGCAACCGGCCCACCGGCTGCCATGGTCGAGCTGCTTGAGCACCTGACAAGCGACTTACCGGGCGCCCCGGGCCGACAAGGCCCGGGGCGCTCTGTCGTTCGCGGACCTTGCCGCTCCGGGGCTCCCCCACCCACCGAGGAGTCCCAGATGACCGCCATGACGACCACCGCAGACAAGACCGGCGCCCGCACCCCCGAGGCCGCGGGTCTGATCGAGAACGCCCGTGAGCGGATCGACACGCTCGACGACCGCATCATCGGCCTCATCCAGGAACGGATGGCCGTCTCGGCCGTCATCCAGGAGGCCCGCATCACCTCGGGCGGCCGCCGCGTGAACCTCTCCCGCGAGATGGAGGTGCTCGGCCACTACAGGGACGCGCTCGGCAAGCCCGGCACGACGCTCGCGATGACGCTCCTTGAGCTGTGCCGGGGCCGCGTCTGACCCCGCGCCGCGGCCCGGTCCGACCCCGCGGCGCGGCCCGCGGACGGCTGCGGACCTGAGTTCGGATCGGTTCTCACCCGTACGGCGCGTGACCGGTTCCGGGCGGGCTTCGTTGGTCCCGGTGTCCGTGTCAGCCAGGGGCGGGCCCGTAAGAACCACGCGTGGCTCCGCTGGAGCGATGAGGCGTACGGATCGTGTCGTACGCCGTGGGACCTCGCTCCAGAGACGTGACCGGACGGCAGGGGACAGCAGCCCGGTCACCCAAGAGAACGGTCGGCTTCGGGGACGCCCGGAGCCGGCCGGCCTCCGTCCCCTTTCCCCTATAGATGTGGTCGAAACGGTTGCGCCGCCAACAACGCATCCAGCACGATGCCTAGGAGGGCGGGCTCCAAGTCCCTTCATCCACAGCTTCATTGCCAAAGGTCGATACCACTTGAGCGCCCCCCGCGCGCCGGGTCGGCCACCGGCACTCGAACCAGCGGCGCACTCCCCCCGGCGCCGCCCCGAGGCACCGACGCTGCCCTGACGTCGGTGCTGACAGCCAAGGGCCCCGCGGATCCGTCCCGCGGGGCCCTTCGCTCTGCACTCACCGTCCCGCACACGTACCGTCCCGCACACGTACCGTCCCACACACGTGCTGCGGGCCAACTCGCCTACAGCTGGCGCAGCTTGGCCACCTGTGCGTCGACGATCGCGGGGGCGACCTTCGGGTCCTCGTCCGCTGTGGGCGCGCCGGCACCCTTCATGCCGTTCCGCTCGGCTTCCCTGTCGTCCTGCACGCTCTCGGGGTCGTACAGGTTCGACGCCTTGAAGACCATGAGCGTGCCGCCGCTGCGGACGACCGTGACGCCCTCCCGCATCATGAACTTGCCCTCGCGGTGGGCCAGTTTGTACGACACCGTCTCGTCGCCCTTGCCGGGCGCGGTCACCGCACGGACGCCGATGTACCGGTCGCCGCCGACGCCGAAGGTGGCGCACTTCTTCGACTTCAGTGCCGCGTTCAGGTCGTCCATGACCTTCTCGGCGCCGTCCGGCTTGTAGGCGGAAAGGCCGACGTCGACGCCCGTCGCGTCCTCGTCGGAGGAGCTGCTCAGATAGCGGCCGGCGTGGGCGTCGGCCTTCGGCGGGGTGCCGGGACCGAGGACCGCGGCGAGCGGCGCGCAGCCCGCCGGGGACGTGGCGCCCGCCGGGCGCGGGGTGGCCTTGTCCGCCTTCTCGACCTTGTAGCCCTTGACGTCGCCACTGGCGAGCGCGGCCTTCTCCAGCTTGGCGGCGGCGCCCGAACCGCCGCCGTCCTTCGGGTCGTTCGCGCCCTTGCTCGCGCCCGGCTTCGCGGCCTGCTTGCCGTCGTCGTCACCGCTCCCGCCGCAGGCGGCGGTCGAGCCGAGGGCGGCCACGACCGAGACGGCCACCAGGACACGCGACACAGCTGACTTCACGATCTGTTCCCCCACTCACTTACGTCTCGCACCGTGCGGAGTCACCCGCACCACTTCTACGACGGAGGAAGATCGCTCGCGGTTCCTTCAGGGCACAACCAGGGCACAACCAGGTCGCCATCAGGGCGTCAGCGGGGCGTCACCAGCCCCAGAGCCAGAAGCGGAACGGGCTGAGCAGCGCGATCGCCAGGGCCATGCAGCCGACCACGATCACCACGCTCCACACCCGGCGACTGCGCTCGGACCGGGTGCTGCGGCGTGGTCCCGTGGGCGCCACGCGCCAGCCGTCGGGGCGCCACGGGTCGGGGTCCGTCTTCTGCCGCTTCATCCGCCGTCGGCCCAACCGCCCGGCCTGCTGGGCCTGTTGGCGTGCGGCCTCCTCGTCCAGGCGCCGCAGCCGCTCGGCGACCATGCGCGCGCGTGCGGACGGTTCCTTCGGCGCGGTCGAGCGGATGTCCCGCTCGCTGTCCTTCTCGAATCTCTCCCACACCTCGTCGGGTATGGCCACGCTGCCCCCTCCCCTAGAGCCCTTTGGGCCCGGGAAGTTCTACGGCACCCCGCCCTTCCGGCACAAGCGATGTGATCCACGGCACATAAGAATTCTGTGAAATCGAGGACAACCATTCACAGGGATCGCAGGTCATGCATGCAGTAACAACGGCCACACCCGCGCCCCACCGCGGAGGCCTCCACCTCCGCACCGCCATCCAGGCGGCGCGCCGGACTCCCTGAGGTCTTCATGAAGCTTCGTCGTGCCATGGCCGCCGCGGCCGCTACGGCCGCCATAGCCCCGCTCGCGCTCCTGTCCGCACCCGCGGCGTTCGCGACCGAGGACACCACCACGTCGTCCCCGACCGCGACGGCCACCGAGACGGCCACGCCCACGGAGACGGCCAAGCCGACCGAGAAGCCCACCGAGACGGCCAAGCCGACCGAGACCGCCAAGCCCACGGAGACGGCCAAGCCGACCGAGACGGCGAAGCCCACGGAGACCGCGAAGCCGACGGAGAAGCCCACCGAGACGGCCAAGCCGACCTCGGAGCCGACCAAGCCGGCCGACTGCCCGGTGGACGAGGACGAGATCGACGTCGACTCCGACCTCGAGGTGGAGATCACCGGCCTGCCCGGCAGGATCGTCGCGGGCAGCGGCTGGCACCCGTTCAAGCTGAGCGCCGCCAACCTCTCCGACCAGGACCTCGGCACGGTCAGGTGGATCGCCGCCGTGGGCAACGAGGCCGAGGAGACGAGCAGGGACGAGCGGGACTGGCTGAGCACCTACGCCAACCTCCAGTTCCTCAACCCCGAGACGAAGGCCTGGACCTCGATCGACGGCACCGAGGACGGCGGCATCGTCTTCGGCAAGACTCCGCTCGGTCCCCAGGAGACGGTCGACATCAAGCTGCGGATCAAGGTCAGCGCCAAGGCCCCCGCGGGCCCCGGCTACGCGATCGGCTTCGGCGGCTACACCGACGCCAAGTCGGGCTGCACCCACAACTCGTTCGCGGAGTACCCGCTGACGATCCTCAAGTCCGGCAGCGACAACGACAACCCGGGCACGGCCAAGCCGAAGCCCGGCAAGGAACTGCCGTCCGGCATCAAGAAGCCGCAGGGCGGCGCCAAGGAACTCCCGGTCACCGGCAGCCTCGCCGAGACCGGCTCCAGCTCGATGCTGCCGACCATCGGCCTCGTCGGCGGCGTCGCCGTCGTCGCCGGTGCGGGCGCGGTGTTCGTCGTGCGCCGCCGCAAGGCGGACGCCGCCGCGTAACAGCGGCACCTGATCACGCGGAAGGACCTGCGCTCGGAGGGGGGTGCAGGTCCTTACGTGTGTCCGGGGTTCTCGCGTACGTCCCGGAGCGCCTACTTCTTGGGCGGCACCGTAGGCATCCCCAGGAACGGCAGCTTCAGCGCGCCGAAAGCGTCCGCGGGTACCGCGGGGGTCTTCGGCTCGACCGCCGCGAGGCGCACGTACGCGGCGCCCTGCGCGGGCCGGGTGTCCTCGCCGCCCTTGTTGGGCCAGAACGACATCGCGCGTTCGGCCTGCGCGGTGATGGTCAGGGACGGGTTGACGCCCAGGTTCGCGGAGACCGCGGCGCCGTCGACGACGGAGATGCCGGGGTGGCCGTAGAGCCGGTGGTAGGGGTCGATGACGCCGGTGTCGGCCGAGTCGCCGATCGGGCAGCCGCCGAGGAAGTGCGCGGTCAGCGGGGTGCCCATCAGCTCGCCGATGTTGGATCCCGCGAAGCCGTTGATCTCCTGGGAGAGGATCGTCGCGGCCCGGGTGGCCTCGGGGATCTGGTTCGGGTTGGGCGCGCCGTGGCCCTGCCGTGCGGTGAGCAGGCCCTTGCCGATGCCCTTCTCCTTGCGGTACGTGGTCAGGGAGTTGTCGAGCGACTGCATGACCAGACCGATGATGGTCCGCTCCGACCAGCGCCGGTTGGAGAGCGAGCGGACGGCGAGCAGCGGGTGGCGCGTCATGTTGGCCAGCCAGCCGGTGACCCGGTCCTTGCCGCCCTTCACGCTGTACGGGACCTGGAGCAGCGTCATGCCGCCCATCGCGTTGGACTTCTTGCCGTAGCGGACGGGCTCGATGTGGGTGTTCTCGTCCGGGTGGATCGACGAGGTGATCGCGACGCCCTGGGTGAAGTCGACCTTCTCGGCGCCGTGCCGCTTGCGGTAGCGGCGGTCGGTGGTCTGGGCGCCCACCAGGGCCTCGGAGTTGGTGCGGGTGAGCGTGCCGAGCCGGTGGGAGATCTGCGGCAGCAGGCCGTTGTCCTTCATGCGGTGCAGGAGCGTCTGCGTGCCGTACGTACCTGCGGCGATGACGACTTTGCGCGCCGTGAACGTCCGCCCCTTGCCCTTGCGTTTGTCGTCGGTGGGCAGGGTGGCCACCGCGTATCCGCCCCGCGAGTCCTCGGTGACGGCGACGACGGAGGTCATCGGGTGGATGACGGCCCCGGTCTTCTCCGCGAGGTAGAGGTAGTTCTCGTTGAGGGTGTTCTTCGCGCCGTGCCGGCAGCCGGTCATGCACTCGCCGCACTCGGTGCAGGCCTTGCGGGAGGGGCCCGCGCCACCGAAGTAGGGGTCGGGAACTTCCGTGCCGGGCCTGGCCGTTGAGTTACCGTCCGCGTCGTCCTTGTCACCGAAGAAGACGCCGACGGGCGCCATGTGGAAGCTGTCGCCGACCCCCATCTCCTGGGCGGCGGCCTTCAGATGGACGTCCGAGGGCGTCGTCGTCGGATTGAGCCGTACGCCGAGCATGCGCTTGGCCTGCTCGTAGTACGGGCCCAGCTCGTCCTGCCAGTCCGTGATGTCCTTCCACTGCGGGTCGTTGAAGAACGGGGCGGGCGGCACGTAGAGGGTGTTGGCGTAGTTCAGCGAGCCGCCGCCGACGCCTGCGCCCGCGAGCACCATCACATTGCCGAGCAGATGGATGCGCTGGATGCCGTAGAGGCCGAGGGCGGGGGCCCAGAGGTAGTTCTTCAGGTCCCAGGAGTTCTTGGGCAGCGTGGTGCGCGTGAAGCGGCGGCCCGCTTCGAGTACGCCGACGCGGTAGCCCTTCTCCGTGAGGCGCAGGGCGGAGACGGCTCCGCCGAAGCCGCTGCCTACGACGATGACGTCGTAGTCGTACGCCTCGTCGGCCACGTCGCCCGCCTGGTTCTGGGCAGAGCTCTCCTGTGACATTGACTCTCCTCGTTTGAATGCCCGCGGGCCGTCTGTGGCTGGTCGCGCAGTTCACCGCGCCCCCGACGGGGCGCTCTCAGCGCAGGCGGAACGCCTTCATGACCTTCAGGCTCGCGCTCATGAACGCCGCGTACTTCTCGTCGTCGAGGCCGAAGGACGGGGCGAGCGGCATGATGCGCTGGGTGGCGACGGTCTGGGCCTCGGTGTACTTGAGGATGCCCTCGGAGCCGTGCCTGCGGCCGAGGCCCGAGTCCTTCATACCGCCCATCGGGGACTGCACGCTGCCGTAGGCGGGCGCGTAGCCCTCGTTGACGTTGACGGTGCCGGTGCGCAGGCGGGCGGCGATCTTGCGGCCGCGGTTGCCGTCCTTCGTCCAGACCGAGGAATTCAGGCCGTACGACGTGGCGTTGGCGAGCTCGACCGCCTCGTTCTCGTCGGTGAAGCGGTAGATGGAGACGACCGGGCCGAAGGTCTCCTCGCCGCAGACGGACATCGGGGCCTCGACGCCGTCCAGGATGGTCGGCTCGAAGAAGTAGGGGCCGATGTCCGGGCGCGCGACGCCGCCCGCGACGAGCGTGGCGCCCTTGGCGACGGCCTCGTCGACGTGCCGGGTCACGGTCTCCAGCTGCCGTTCGCCGACGAGCGAGCCCATGTCGGCGCCGTACGCGAGGGACTTGCCGAGCCGCATGGCCTTCGTGCGCTCCGCGAAGCGCGCCACGAACCGGTCGGCGATCGACTCATGGACGTACAACCGCTCGATGGAGATGCACAGTTGGCCCGCGGACGAGAAGCAGGCCCGCACCGCGCCCGCGGCGGCCTTCTCGATGTCGGCGTCGTGCAGCACCAGCATGGCGTTCTTGCCGCCGAGTTCGAGCGAGACGCCGACGAGCCGGGCGGCGGCGCCCTGGGCGACCTCGCGGCCCGTGCGGGTCGAGCCGGTGAAGGAGACGTAGTCGGCGTGCTTGACCAGCTCGGGGCCGACGACCGGGCCCTCGCCGAGGACGACCTGGAAGACCTCGGACGGCAGGCCCGCCTCGATGATCAGGTCACGGGCCCACAGGGCGGTGAGGCAGGTCTCCGTGTCGGGCTTCATCACGAGGGCGTTGCCTGCGACGAGGGCGGGCAGCGCGTCGCCGATGGACAGCTCGAACGGGTAGTTCCAGGGGGCGATCTGGCCGACGACGCCGCGCGGCTGGCGGTTCTCGGTGACCTTGGTGAGGGTCGGGACGACGCCGGTGTGCCGCTTGGGGCTCAGATACGAGGGGGCCTTGCGGCCGTAGTGCCGGGCGGCGACCGCGACGGCCTGGATCTCCTCGTGCGCGTGGAGGCGGGCCTTGCCGGTCTCCAGCTGGATCAGGTCGAGGACCTCGGCCTGGCGCTGCAGGACCAGGTCGTGGAAGCGGAGCAGGACGGCGGCGCGCTGCCGCACCGGGGTCCTGGCCCAGGCGATCTGGGCGGTGCGGGCCCGCTCGAAGGCGGTGGCCACGTCCTCGGGGGTGGACTCGGGCAGGTCGGCCAGCTTCTCGCCGGTGAGCGGCGTGTGGTTCGCCGTCCGCCCGGAACCTATGACGTCACGGGTGAGCTGGGCGACCAGCTCGGGTGTGACCACGTCGGCGGCGGTGCGCGCACCTTCGGGGGCCGGGGCGGTCGGGTTCGTTCCGAGGGGCGCTGCGGTGGCCTGCGAGTCCGTCATGCTCGTGAGAGTAGGCCCACGTCAGGCTTTTGGGTACCCATCGGTAATGGGCCTTCACCGCTCGGACACACGACGCCAGTGATTGCTGGCGGCAAAGCCGCTGATCAGGGCGTTGTCACGGCGTACGCCCCGTCCTCGCGGCAATTCTCAGGAGCCGACCATCTCCTTGCCGATCTTGAGACGGTCGCGGACCCCCTTGAAGAGCGCGGTGCCCTCCCGCTCCTCCCGCGTCCCCTTGGGCATGTCCACGCGCAGCTCGTAGAACTCCTGGTCATCCGTGATGATCATGAGCTGCATGCAGCGGGTCGCGGTGCCGTCGTCGTACGTCGTGTCCGCGATGGCCGCGTCGTACCCGTGGAAGGACGTCTTGGTGTAGTTCGTCCGCGCGTTCGTGTCGTTGTCGTGCCAGGTCGACGCCTCCTGCTTGGCCCAGGTCATGGCGGGCGTCGACGCCATGTCGTCCTTGGTGAGCCGCACCTGCAGCAGGCTTTCCTCGGAGGGGCTGTAGACCACGAGCCGGGCCGCGATCCGCTCGTGGTCCGCGTCGCTGTCCTCGCGCGCGAAGACCTTGTACTTGGCGGGCACGGAGATCTCCGCGTCGAGCTTGCCCTCGGGGCGGGTCTTCCAGGCGGCGGGCTTCTTGGCGGGCTTCGAGGTGCCCTCGCCCGGCACGTCCCGGGGCGCGTCGACACCGCCGGGCGGCGCACCCGCCTCGCCCTCCTCGTAGGCGATCCCGCCGTCGCCGTCGCCCACGGACACCCCGAGCCACACCCCGCCGCCCACGAGGAGCGCCCCGGCGAGCGCGGCGGCGAGCAGCGCGGAGGTGCGCCGTGACCTGGCGGCGGGCGCGGGATCCGCGACGGTGGGCCTGGGCTCGGCCTTCGCGGGAGCGAGCGGTGCCTCGGCCTTCGCGGGAGCGACCGGCGCTCCGGCCTTCGCAGGAGCGACCGGCGCCTCGGCCGCATCGGATGCCCGGGACATCCGCAACGTCCCCACGTCGTCCGACAACTCCCGCATCCCCGACGGGTCCTGGGCGGCCCCGCCCCCGAACGGCTCCGGCAGCGACCGTCCCTCCGCCACCGCCTCCAGCGCCGCCGTGACCTCGAAGGCGCCGGGCCTGAGGTCCGGGTCCTTGGTCAGCAACCGCTCGATCAGCGGGCCCAGTTCACCGGCCCGCTCGGGCGGCGGCGCCTGTGCGGAGAGGACCGCGGCGAGCGTGGATTCCAGTGTCGTACGACGGAAGGGGGACCATCCCTCGACGGCCGCGTACAGCAGCACGCCCAGGGACCACAGGTCGGACTCGGGTCCCGCGCCGCGCCCCGACATCCGCTCGGGCGCGATGAATTCGAGGGAGCCGACGAACTCGCCGCTCACCGTGAGCGACTCCTCGCCCCTGATGTGCGCGATGCCGAAGTCGGTGAGCACGACGCGGCCGTGCGGGCCGATGAGGACGTTGGCGGGCTTCACGTCGCGGTGCACGATGCCCTGCGCGTGCGCGGCGGCCAGCGCGCCGACGACCGCGAGGCCGATGCGGGCCGACTCCGCGGGCGGCAGCGGGTCCCGCTGGAGCACCTCGTGCAGGGACTCGCCGCGGACCAACTCCATGACGATCCACGGCAGTCCGTCCTCCAGGACCACGTCGTGGACGGTGACCGCCGCCGGATGGTCCACGCGCGCGGCGGCGCGCGCCTCGCGGTGCAGGCGGGCGTAGATCCGCCGCACCGCCGCGTCGTGCGGATCCCCCGGCAGCCGCGGCTGCTTGACCGCGACGTCCCTGCCGACCAGTTCGTCGACGGCACGCCACACCGTGCCCATGCCCCCGGAGCCGATGCGCTCCGCGAGGCGGTAACGGCCGCCGACCAGACGGCCGTCGGCGCCCTCGGGGCGCCGACCGTCCCGCTCTCCCCCGTCGCCGCTCATCAGACCTTGTCGATCTCCAGATGCGCGATGGCCGTCTCGGCGACGTCACGGCCCCGTTCGGTGAAGTCACCCTTGCCCGGGTAACTGACGAGCAGCTTGTACATGTCGCCGGACGTGGTCTTGTAGTAGAAGGCCTTCAGCTCGCGCGGGCGCGGGTTGTCGCTGTCCGTGGTGGAGTACACGACGGTGTTCTCCGCGGCCTTCTTCTCCTTGTACGTGGTCTCCTGGGGGTCGGTCTTGGGCGTCGGGTCGGACGCCATGCCCAGGTCGTACTCGCCGGACTCCTTGTAGTCGGCGTCGTCGTCGTACATCTCCGCGGCGGCCGTTCCCGCGATGTCGCCGCTGTCGTCCTCGGACTTCTTCTCCAGGGACAGATTGATCCAGATGTCGCCGCTCCAGTCGCTGTACTGGATCCAGTGCTTCTCGTCGTCGGCCTCGGGCTTGGCGACCTGGTACCCGTCGGGCACCGCGAGGGTCGCGCCGAGCCCCTTCGCCTCCTGCTTCTTCCAGGCGTCGGGCAGCGGGCCCGCGAACGGGTCCGCGACGACGAGGTAGGCCGCCACCGCGGCTGCGACGACCACCGCGCCGATGCCGATCAGCCCCTTGCGCCCGATGGTGACGCCCTTGCGGCCGCCGCCACCGCCGCCACCGATCTGGACGACCTGCGTCGGCGCCGCCTGCGGAGGCTTGGCCGCCTCCTCCAGGAGGGCACGCACCTGCGCGGCGTTCGGCCGCTGCGCGGGGTCCTTGACCAGCAGGCGGTTGATCGCGTCCGCCAGCGGCCCCGACGCCGAAGCGGGCGCGGCGGGCGTCGCGTTGAGCACGGACTGGAGCGTGGCCGGGGTGTTGTTGCGGCGGAAGGGCGAGACGCCCTCCGTGGCCGCGTACAGGACGACGCCCAGCGACCAGAGGTCGGACGCCGGTCCGGGACGCTGCCCCAACACCCGCTCCGGCGCGATGAATTCGGGCGAACCGACGAAGCCGCCGGTGTCCGTCAGATTGGTCTCGCCCTCGATCTGGGCGATGCCGAAGTCGGTGAGGACGACGCGCTCGTGCCGGCCGAGCATCACGTTGTCCGGCTTCACGTCGCGGTGCAGGATGCCCGCCTGGTGCGCGGCGTCCAGGGCGTTCAGTACGTCGAGTCCGATCCGGGCGGCCTCGCGGGCGCCGAGCGTGCCCTCCTGCAGCGCGGCGCCGAGCGAACGGCCCTGCACCAGCTCCATGACGATCCAGGGCTGCCCGTCCTCGACGGCGACGTCATGGACGTTGACCACGGCCGGGTGGTCGAGGCGTGCCGCGGCGCGCGCCTCGCGGCGCATCCGCTCGAAGGCGTTGGCGCGTTCGCGCTCCGGCAGATGGTCGGGGACGCGCGGCTCCTTCACGGCGACCTCGCGGTCCACCGTCTCGTCCTTGGCGCGCCACACCGTGCCCATGCCGCCGTGGCCGAGCTTGGACAGCAGCCGGTAGCGGCCCGCGACGAGGCGCCCCGCGCCCGGTTCGGCCTCGCCCTGCTGGTGTGGCACGACCTGGGTGGGCTGCGCGTACGGCGAAGGGGGCGGCGTGGGCGCGGCGGGCGGCGCACCGGCCACGGTCGGCGCGGGGGCGGCGGGCGTGGGGGCGGGCGCGGCGGCGGGCTGCCGCGGTTGCTGCTCCTGCTGCGCGTACGGATTGCCGGGGAACGCCCCGCCGCTCTGCCCCGCTTGCCCGCCCTGTCCCGGTACGCCGGGTCCCTGCGGCGGCTGCAGCCCGAAGCTGGTGGGTTCGTTCGGGCCGTACGAGGCTCCCCCGTTGTTACTCATGCCCCCATGAGTACCCTGCCGAGCACATCGGTTTCCAGCCGCGAAGCCCACTTGTGACCGGGGTGATGCACGCGACGGCGCGCGACGGCGCACATCGGGGGTGTCACGCCGTACGACAGACGTCATCGCCGTACGACAGCACGTCACCGCCGTACGGGCAGCGCGTCACCGCCGTACGAACGTGTCGACCGCGGCGTCGAAGTAGCGCCGCGCCTCCTCCGCGTCCCCGACCGGTGCCGAGACCCACACGTCGTACATCCGGCCACCCTCCTCCCAGCACAGGTCGTACGTGTGACGGGCGCCCTCCGCCGCCGTGAAGCCGTTCCAGGTGAACTCCCACAGGGCGGCGGGCCTGCCGTTGTGCGTGGTCTCCGTGACCTCGCCCGCACGGTAACCGGGGTTGTTCCGAGGGCCCTTGGCGTCGGCGCGGCGCTGCACGGCGAGCGGTCCTCCGGGCTCGGTGGCCGACTCCTTGATGCCGATGCGGTAGGTGCCGCCGGGCGAGACGTAGAAGACGCGCGGCCCGTCCACCTCGCGCCGGAATCCGTCGGGGACGGCGAGCGCGAAGCCCCTCGGATCCTTGGCGATGCGGTAGCCGTCGGGGGCCTCGGGCGTCGAGGGGCGCGGCGTGGGGCTGGTCACGGTGACCGTGGGCGTCGGACGGACCGTCACCGACGCCGAGTTGGGCGGGGTACCGCCCCCGTCGCCGTCCCTGCCCATCAGGAGCGCGCCGGTGGCGACCCCGGCGCCCGCGACGGCCGCCACCAGCGCGGCCGCGATCAGCACGGCACGCCCGTGCCCGCGGGGCGCCTGCTCGTGTCCTGCGGCGGGCGGCCGCGGCCCCGTCGGCAGATCGCGCTGCGTGGGCGTGTATCCGGCGCGCCCCGGGCGTCCCGGCAGACCGGTCCTGCCGGGCCCGGGTCTCTCCCGCGGCGACGCGGGCATCCGCCCCGTGTCGACGTACGCCTTGAGCAGCCGCTCCGCCTCCGCCGTGCCGAGCCGCCGGTCCGGATCGCGGTCGAGGAGACCGAGGACGACGGGCAGCAGGGGCGCGGTGGCGGGCGGCGGGCGTATCTCGTCGTAGACGACGGCGTGCAGGACGCCGCCTATCGAGTCGCGGCGGAACGGCGATTCACCGGCGAGCGCGGTGACGAGCAGCGCGCCGAGCGACCACAGGTCGGACTCGGGCCCGGTCCGCTCGCCCGCCATCCGCTCGGGCGCGGTGTATTCGGGCGAGCCCACGAACGAACCGACCTCGGTGAGCGTCGTCGCCCCGGTGACCTGCGCGATCCCGAAGTCGGTGAGGACGACGCGCCCGGTGGCCCGTTCGAGGAGGACGTTGGCGGGCTTGAGGTCGCGGTGCAGGATGCCCGCCTCGTGCGCGGTGCGCAGGGCGCCGAGCAGGTCGATGCCCATCCGCGCGACGGCGTGCGCGTCCAGCGGACCGCCCCGCGCGATCCGCCCGGCGAGCGAGCCGCCCTCGATCAACTCCATGACGATGTACGGGTGTTCGTCCTGCACGACGACGTCGTGGACGACGATGATGTGCGGATGCCGCAGCTGCGCCACCGCCCGCGCCTCACGCAGGGTCCGCTCGCGCTGCTGGTCCGCCTCGGCGTCGGAGAGCGTCTCGTCGCGCGCCAGCTCCTTGACGGCGACCTTGCGCCCCAGGAGCAGATCGGTGGCGCGCCACACGACCCCCATGCCGCCCCGGCCGAGCCGCGCCTCCAGGCGGTAACGGCCCGCGATCACACGGGCGTTGCCGCCACCGGCGCCACCACCGGCGTGGTCTCCCAGGCTCCCCATGCGGCCATCATGCCCCACACGTGTGCGAACGGAATGGGGCAGGACCGAGCCGCGGGCCGGTTCCGGCCGCTGCCACCAGGCACCTCAGGGGTGGGCGCGGGCGCTCAGCGCTCCCGCCACCCCCGGAGCATCGCGTCGAACTGCTCCCTGGTGGTGTCCCAGCCCTTGGCGGGCGCCGACATGTAGATCGCGTACTCGACGCCGTCCCGGCTGATATAGGTCTGCTCGATGGCGCGGCGCGGCCCCGCGGTCGTGTCGTTCGCGCCCGCCGTCCAGCTGAACTCCCAGAGGGCGCCGTCCTGATCGCGGAACTTGTTGGAGTCCAGGTGGAGGCGCCGGTACTCGGGGAGCTTGGGCCGCAGGCCCTTCTCCAGGGACAGCTGGTGCGTGTAGGCGCTCTCGAACTGCGGGTTCCTGTCGACGGCGATGCGCAGGAAGCGGCGGCCGCCGTCGGGCGTGTAGTCGACCTGGCTGCCGTCGACCTCGCGCTTCCACTCCTTGGGCAGCCGCAGACTGAAGCCCTCCGGATCGTTCACGCGCTTCCAGTCGTCGGGGATGCCGCCCACCGACGTGGCGGGACCGCCGTCCGCGCCGCCCGCCCGCTCCCGCGTGCCGTCGCCCGCGAAGTGCAGATAGCCGAAGACGCCACCGCCGCCGAGCAGCGCGGCCACGACGACGGCGACGGCCGCGGGCCAGCGGCGGCGCTCGCGCGGGGCGGGCGCGGAGCCGCCGATGACGGTGGGCGCGTCGCGTCCCGTGCCGCCGGGGCCGGGGCCAGGGCCGGGGGCCGGGGCGTACGCCGCCGGGTCCTGCCCCTGTGGATACGTCCGCGTGGCCGCGTGCACCTGCGTCGGCACATACGCCTGCGCGCCCGTCGGCCTGCGCCCCTCCGCGGCCTCGGCGAGCATCAACTCGGCCTCCTCCGCGGTCGGCCGGGCCGCCGGGTCCTTGCGGAGCAGCGCGCTGATGACCGGCGCGAGTGCCCCCGCGTGCTCGGGCGGCGCGGGCTCCTCGGTGACCACGGCCTGCATGGTGCCGAGCGGCGAGGTGCGCCGGAAGGGGGAGTTGCCCTCGACCGCCGTGTACAGCGTGGCGCCCAGCGCCCAGAGGTCGGACGCGGGCCCGGGGTTGGCGCCGCTGACCCGCTCGGGCGCCAGATAGTCGACGGAGCCGACGACCTCGCCGGTCCGCGTGATCGTCGAGTCGCCCTCGATCGCGGCGATCCCGAAGTCGGTGAGCAGGATGCGCCGGTCGTCGGCGAGCAGGACGTTGCCGGGCTTGACGTCGCGGTGCAGGACACCGGCGGCGTGCGCGGCGCGCAGCGCCTTCAGCGTCCACAGGCCGATGCGGGCGGCCTCGACGGGCTCGACGCGGCCGTCGTCCTTGACGGCGTCCGCCAGCGAACGCCCTTCGACCAGCTCCATCACGATCCAGGGCCGGTCGTCGTACTGCAGGACGTCATGGACGGTGACGACCGCGGGGTGGTTGATGCGGGCGGCGGCCCGCGCCTCCGTCTGCGTACGCGCGAAGAGGACCGCGCGGTCGGCCTCCTGCACGAACTGCGCGGCCGTCAGCTCCTTGACGGCGACGGCACGGTGCAGCACCTCGTCCTGCGCACGCCACACCCGTCCCATGCCACCGCGGCCGATGGACTCACCGAGTCGGTAGCGGCCCGCGAGGAGCAGGCCCTGCGTCTGATTCACGTTCCCCCGCAATGGTCTTGACAGGCCCAGGTTAAGGAGAGGGGAGCGGGCAGGGAACCGCCGGGGGGTCTAGGAGACCGCACTGTGACGCATGTCGTTCATGTCCCGTGCTGCTCGTGAGGGCCATCGTTCCATGGCCGAAAGCCCACCCGGGAGTCCCTCCGGGCTCAGTCCACGACCTGATAGGTGGCGGACGCCTGCTCATAGAGCCGCGTCACCTCGTCCCGCTCCGCCTCGGGCCCGCGCACCTGCACCACGTGGTACTTCCCGGCCACGACCATCGCGAGATTGCGTACGAAGAGCTCGCGGCCGTCGGCGTCCTGCCAGGTGAACTGCCCCTCGGCCATGGCCCGGCCGCCGACGTCGATCCGCCGCATGCCGCTGGACGTCGCCCACGACGAGTCGCGGAACGGCTGCAGCTCCCGCTCGTGCTCGCGCTGGTACTTCATCGGATCGCTGCCGTAGCTGTCGGTGCCGTCCCGGCCCGGGACCAGGAGCAGCTCGAAGCCGCCGTGCGTGTAACGGACCTGCCCCCGGCCGTTCTTGGGCTGCCGGTCCCATCCGCTGGCGACGGCCACGCGGAAGCCCTCGGCGTCCTTGCGCAGCGCGAACCCCTGCGGCAGCTCGGACCCGGAGGTCTGCGGCTCCTGCGACCGGGTCTTGGTGGGCTTGTCCTTGGGCTTCTCCTTGGGCTTCTCCTTGGACTTGTCACCCGGCTCGTCGTCGCCGCCACCGCCGTCCGTCCCCGGCGCCGAACTCGCCTCGCCCGCGGACCCGGCACGGTCGCCCGACGCGCCCTCGTCGGACTTGGGCATGAACAACATGGCGTACACGACGGCCGCGGCGAGCCCCACCAGGATGGCGAGCAGCAGCAGCCGTCCCAGCGACCGGGGCTGTCCGCCGCCCCCGGACCGCGGTGCGCGCGGCCGGGGTGCGCGGGGCGGCGCGGACTCACGGAGCCTGGCCTCGCGCGGCGCCCGCGGGGCCTTGGCCTCCTTGACCTTGCCGCGTTTGTGCTTGTGCCGCCCGTGCCCCTGCCCGGTGGCCGCGGGCGCGGCGGACCGCCGCTTGCGCACGACCTCGCCACGACGCCGTACGACGGGCAGCCTGCCCGCGTCGTACGGCGGCGCGGGCACGACATGCGCCCCGGCCTCCGGCTCCGGCGCCGACCGCACCAACGAGCGCAGCCAGCCCGCCAGTTCCTCGAAGTCGAGCCGCTCGGTCGGGTCCTGGCGCAGCAGCGACTCGACGACGGGCCGCAGCGGCCCGCACTCCTCGGCGAAGGCGGGCGGCTCCGCGCACACCAGCTGCACGAGCTCGGCCGTACTGTCCTCCGGATACGGCGCGTGCCCCTGCACCGCGCGGAAGAGCAGGGCCCCCAGCGCCCACAGGTCCGTGGCGGGCCCGATCGGCGCGGCAAGCTGCCAGTTCTCATGAACGGGCCCGGCCTGCTCCGGCGCCCACCGCTCCGTGACGGCCCCGACGACCACCATCCGCGCATGCCGGGCCCGCTCGGCGGCCAACGCGGTGGCGGGTCCGCGGGGGGTGCCGGGGGCGGCGGGGGCGGCGGACAGGGGGGTGTCGTGGGCGGGCTCGGGGAGGTGGTCCGGGTCAGGGAAGCGGTCCGGCTCGGGGGTGGAGTTCCGCCCGGGGGTGCGGTTCTGCCCGGGGAAGTGGTCCGGCTCGGGGGCGCGGTTCTGTCCGGGGGTGCGGTTCTGCCCGGGGAAATGGTCCGGCTCGGGGGCGCGGTTCTGTCCGGGGGTGCGGTCCTGCCCGGGGAAATGGTCCGGCTCGTATCCGTGGGGAGCGCCGGTGCCGTAGCGGTTGCCCGCGGCACGCGGCACCGCGCCATGCCACGGCTTCGCACCGCCGACGCCGTACGGATCCGAGATCCGCCCCGGCACCGCGGGCTCCTCGTCACGCCCGCCCGCGTCGTACGCGGACCCGTCCCAACCGGCCCGGGCCCCCGGCACCCCGGCACCCGCCGAGCCCGCGCCGGTCCCTGCCTGGTCCGCCGAACCCCCGCCCCGCGGCTCCTCGTTCACCCGCCCCGCCGCCCGCGCCCCCGCGCGATACGCCGCGATGGCCCCCGCACGCCCGGCCCGCGCCTCGCCCGGTGGCCGGCCGGCGGACTCCGGTGCGGGCTCCAGCTCCGCGCCCCTGGACCGGTCGGGGATGCCGATCTGGTCCCGGTACCGGGGCAGCCCCGGGCCCTCGCCCCCGGACCGGTCCCAGCCGCTCTCGTCCCCGTTCTCGTCGCCGTGCGCGCCCGCGTCCCCGTACGAGGCCACATTCCCCACGGATCCGGCCGAGCCCGTCGCCTCGCCCTCCTCGACGGGGCGCGGGTCGTAACCGCACAGCGCCTCCTCGGCCGCGCCCGCCGCGAGCCCCGTCAGCATCACGCGGCCGTCGTCGCATATCAGCACCGTGCGCGCGGTGATGTTCCGGTGCACCCAGCCGTGCCCGTGCAGCACCCGCAGCGCGGCAAGGACGTCCGCGGCGACCTCCGCCGCCCGGTACGGGCTCAGCGGCCGGTCGGCGAGCAGTGCCGCCAGCGGCCTCGCCGCCACCAACTCGCTGACTATCCACAGCGAGCCGCCCTCCGCGAAGACGTCGAAGACCTGGTCGAGCCGCGGATGGTCCGGGATCTGCGCGGCGGTCTGGGCCGCCTCCATGGCGCGCCGGACCGCCGGATCCGCGGGACTGCGCGTCGTACGCGCCGATGCCCGCCGCACCCCGCCCCCGCCCGTCGCCCCCGCCCGGGGGACGAATCCCTCGGGCAGGTCGGGCGGCCCGTCGTCGTCGAGCACTTCCGCCTCGACGATCTCGGGCAACGGCACCTGCCTGACCAGGACTTCCTGCCCGCTGTACGTATCGAACGCACGCGACTCGGCCAGCTCGTACTCGTCCGAGGGCGGCAGCGGCAGGCGGTAGCGGTCGGCGAGCACCCGTCCCGCATAGTCGTCCACGACGCATCCCCCGTTCCGCCCGGTGGTCAATTCCGTTCGTCTTACGGCCTGTTGCGGCTGCGTACGGTCCGCAGGCATTCACGATACGTGCCGTAAGCGAACCGCAATGAGGGGATACGAGATCTCGGCCCCGGAACCAAGGACTCCTCATGAGTCCCGGATCCGGAGCCGATCTTCAGTCCTTCGGCTCGAACGTCCGCGTGAAGGTCCGCCAGGCGTCCTTGCGCTCCGCGCTCCCCCAGTCATCGGCCTTGGCCGTGTACATCATTCCGTAGCCGAGCCCGCCGTTGACCACGAAGCCCCGGTCTATCGACCGGTACTTGGTGCCGCCGTCGACATAGGTGAACTCCCAGTCGGCCGTGTTCCAGCCCCGGAAACCCACCTTCTCTATACGGATCCGGTCGTACTGGGGCCGAACCATGTAGTTCTCCTGGCTCTTCCAGTCGGCCACCGGGTTGTCCTTGGGCGTGTGGGTCCAACCGATCAGGAGCTTCTGCCCGTTGGGCCCGCCGAACCGCGCACCCGCGCTGCCCGTGGACTGGTACTTCCACCCCTTCGGCAGCCCGATCGAGAAGCCCTGGCTGTGCTTGTACGTCGAAGCCGCCCCGTCACCCGGCTTCTTGCCCTCGTCCTTGCCGTCATCCTTGCCCGGGTCGTGCCCCTTGCCGGAGTCCGCGTCCTCGCCGGTGTCCGCGTCCGTGTCCTCGCCGGTGCCCTTGCCGTCGCCGGACCCCGTGCCCTTGTCGGCTTCCTTGCCGGTGTCCTTGCCGTCACCACCGGCCGCACCGCTGGACGCGGCCTTGTCGCCGCCCTTGCTGTCCTTGCCCGAGTCGCTGTCGTCGCCGCCCCCGAGGGCGAAGGCGAGCACCGTACCGAGCACCGCGAGCACGGCGACCACGGACACGATCACCAGGGTCCTGCGCGGCACCACATCCGTGAGGGACGCCTTGACCGGCGCCCGCGGCGGCGCACTCGGCACCGGCGGTACGGCGGCCCCGCTCCCGGAAACCGCCCCCGCACCGGCCGACTTCGCCCCGGCCGCACTCCCGCCCCGGGCAGCCCTGTCGCCCCCCGCGACAGCCGACCCGTTCCCGGCCTCGACGGGCGAACCGGCAGGAGAACCGGCGGGCGCACCAGCAGGCGCACCAGCAGCAGTTCCAGCGGACGAAGCGGACGAACCGGCAGCCGCCCCCGCACCCGCGGCGCCCGCACCGGCACCAGCAGCGCCCGCACCCGCGCCCCGCGCGGTGGCCGCGGCAGCCGCCTTCCGGACCGACCGCAGCGCGCCCTTCAGGCGGTCCGCGGCCTCCTCGGCCTTGCGCCCACCGAGCGTCCCGCCGGAACCGGCCGCCCCGGATTCATGGGCGGCACCGGCGGCACCGGATGCGCCAAGTCCCTTCCTCCCCAGGCCCTTCTTGCCCGGCAGCGGCGGCAGCGGCACCACCTTGGTCGCCTCGACCGGATCGGGCTCCGCCTTGGGCTCCGGCGCGTGGATCACGTCCATCAGGAGCGCCCGCGCCCCCACGTCGTCGAGCCGCTGCTCCGGGTCCTTGGCGAGGAGGCCGTAGATGACCTTCTCCAACGGCCCGGCGTTCACCGGCTGTTCGACGTCCTCGGTCATCACCGCGGTGAGGGTCGCGATCGCCGACCCCTTGTCGTACGGCGGGACACCCTCCACCGCCGCGTACAGCAGACCGCCGAGCGACCACATGTCGGCGGCGGGACCGGGCTTGTGCCCGCGCGCCCGCTCCGGCGAGATGTACGACGGCGCGCCGACGAGCATGCCGGTGGACGTGATCGACGGGTCGCCCTCGACCTGCGCGATGCCGAAGTCGGTGAGCACGACCCGGCCGTCCTCGGCGATCAGCACGTTCGACGGCTTCACGTCGCGGTGCAGGATCCCCTCGCGGTGCGCCGACCGCAGCACGTCGAGCACGGCGAGCCCGACCTCGGCCGCCCGTCTCGGCGTGAGAAGCCCGTCCTCACGGATCGCCTCGGCCAGCGACTTGCCCTCGACCAACTCCATCACGATCCACGGCCGGTCGTCCTCGTCGACCACGTCGTAGACCGTCACGGCGCTGGTGTTGCGGATCCGCGCGATCGCCTTGGCCTCACGCAGTGTCCGCGTGATGAGCCGCCGCTTCTCCTCCTCGTCGATGCTCGAGGGGAACCGCAGCTCCTTCACCGCGACCGTACGGCCGAGCGTCTCGTCCTTGGCGCGCCACACAGTGCCCATGCCGCCGCGGCCGAGCACCTCTCCCAGCCGGTACCGGCCGGCGAGGAGACGTTCGCTCTCATCCCGACGGGCCTCACCCGTCTGCTCCGCGTCCGACATGCGTCCCCTCTGCTGCTACCGCTGCGACCCGCGCAACCCGCCCTGACAGAGCCTTCATTGTCCCTTACTCAAGGACCGTCCTGCGCCCAGGGTCCACCGTCCCGCATGATGGACCGCGCACAAGGAGGGACCGCCATGCCCATACCGCGCACTCTGCCGGCCATCCTCCTCGGGGCGATCCTGATCAGCGCCACGGCCGGCCGTCCGCAGCCCGCGACCCCGCCCGTCGACGCCACTCTTGCGCTGCTCACGAGCCGAGGCAAGGCCCCGGCCGCGGCCCTGCTCACCCGCGAACAGGCCGAACTCCCTCCATCCGAACTCCCTCCATCCGAACTCCCCCCTGCCGCCCGCCCCTCCCGCCCACCGCACTCCTCCACGCCCTCCCACCGACGGCCCTCCGCACCGCGCCCGCCGCACACCGCCGCACCGCACCCGCCGCACACCGCCGCACCGCGCCCGGCCGCGCCGCCGCTCGCGCACTTCGCCCGCACAGGCCCCGCCCTGTCCCGCGCCGACCACTTCAGGGTGGGCAGCATCACCAAGACGTTCATCGCGACGGTCACCCTCCAACTCGCCGCCGAACGCCGCCTGTCCCTGTCCGACCCGGTGGAGCGCCATCTGCCCGGCCTCGTACGCGGCCCGGGCATCGACGGCCGCACCCTCACGCTGCGCGCCCTGCTCACCCACACCAGCGGCCTCTACAACTTCACCGCCGACACCAGAGGCACCACCCCCGTCACCCCCGCGCAGGCGGTCCGCACCGCCCTCGCCCACCCGCCGACCCCCAAGGGCCGCTGGGCGTACTCCAATACGAACTACGTCGTCCTCGGCATGGTGATCGAGAAAGTCACCGGCAACTCCTACGCCACCGAAGCCGAACGCCGCATCCTCACCCCTCTCCGCCTCACCGGCACCTCCTTCCCCGGCGCCCGCACCACGCTCCCCTCGCCGCACGGCCGCGCGTACACCGGCGACGGCAGGGACGTCACCCGGCTCGACCCCCGAGTCGCGGGCGCCGCGGGCGAACTGGTCTCCACCCTCGGCGACCTGAACCGCTTCTACGCCGCCCTGCTCTCCGGCCGCCTCCTCCCCCCGTCCTTCCTGCGCCAGATGCTCGACACCCGCACCGCGCACGGCCGCTACGGCATGGGCCTCTACCCGCAGAAGCTGCCCTGCGGCACCACGGTCTGGGGCCACAACGGCCACATCTCCGGCAGCTTCGTCCGCACCGCCGCCACCCGCGACGGACGACGCGTCCTCACCTTCCGGGTCAACACGGACAAGCTGGCCGATCCCGACCTGGAACAGGCGCTCCTGACCGCCGAGTTCTGCCCTCGCACCCCCTGACCGCAGACCGCAGACCGCAGACCCGCTAGTTGAGCGGCACGATGTCCGGCGCCCCGAGCCGCGCCGCGTCCGCCGTCAGGTCGTCGGGCTGGCGCTGCGACTCCCGCTCGGCCTCCACCCGCTTCTCGTAGTGCTGCACCTCCCGCTCGATCTGGTCCTTGTCCCAGCCGAGGACGGGCGCCATCAGCTCGGCGCACTCCCTGGCGCTGCGCGTGCCCCGGTCGAAGGTCTCGATCGAGATGCGCGTGCGGCGCGTCAGCACGTCGTCGAGGTGCCTGGCCCCCTCGTGCGAGGCCGCGTACACGACCTCGGCGCGCAGATAGTCGTCCGCCCCCTGCAGCGCCGCGCCGAGCGTGGGGTCGGCGGTCACGAGGTCGAGCACTTCCTCGGCCATCGAGCCGTACCGGTTCAACAGGTGCTCCACGCGCACCACATGGAGGCCCGTCCGCGCGGCGATCCTCGCCCGCGCGTTCCACATCGCCTTGTACCCCTCGGCTCCGACGAGCGGGATGTCCTCGGTGACGCAGTCGGCGACGCGCTGATCGAGGCCGTGCACCGCCTCGTCGACGGCGTCCTTGGCCATCACGCGGTACGTCGTGTACTTGCCGCCCGCGACGACCACGAGGCCGGGCGCCGGATGCGCGACCGTGTGCTCGCGCGACAGCTTGCTCGTGGCGTCCGACTCCCCGGCGAGCAGCGGCCGCAGGCCCGCGTACACCCCCTGGACGTCGTCCCGCGAAAGGGGCACCGCAAGCACCGAGTTCACATGCTCCAGCAGATAGTCGATGTCGGCGCTGGAGGCGGCCGGATGCGCCTTGTCCAGGTCCCAGTCCGTGTCGGTGGTCCCCACGATCCAGTGCCGCCCCCACGGGATGACGAAGAGGACGCTCTTCTCGGTCCGCAGGATCAGCCCGGTCGACGAGCTGATGCGGTCCTTGGGCACCACCAGATGGATGCCCTTGGACGCCCTGACGTGGAACTGCCCCCGCTCGCCCACCATGGCCTGGGTGTCGTCCGTCCACACCCCGGTGGCGTTCACGATCTGCTTGGCCCTGACCTCGTACTCCCCGCCCCCTTCCACGTCCTGCACGCGGGCGCCGACCACCCGCTCGCCCTCGCGCAGGAATCCGGTGACCCGGGCCCTGTTGGCGACCTTGGCGCCGTACACCGCCGCGGTGCGCACCAGCGTCGCCACATAGCGCGCGTCGTCCATCTGCGCGTCGTAGTACTGCATCGCGCCGACCAAGGCGTCCTTCTTCAGGCACGGGGCCACGCGCAGCGCGTGGCGCCGGGTCAGATGGCGGTGCAGGGGCAGTCCTCTGCCGTGTCCGCGGGACATCGACATGGCGTCGTAGAGCGCGACGCCCGATCCCGCGTACCACCGCTCCCAGCCCTTGTGCTGCAAGGGGTAGAGGAACGGCACCGGTTTCACGAGGTGCGGGGCGAGCCGTTCGAGGAGGAGGCCGCGCTCCTTCAGCGCCTCCCGCACGAGCGCGAAGTCGAGCATCTCCAGATAGCGCAGGCCGCCGTGGATCAGCTTGCTCGACCGGCTCGACGTGCCCGACGCCCAGTCCCTGGCCTCGACAAGACCGGTGGACAGGCCGCGGGTGACCGCGTCGAGTGCCGTGCCCGCGCCGACCACCCCCGCGCCCACGACCAGGATGTCCAGCTCCCGGTCGGCCATTCCCGCAAGTGACTCGGCACGCTCCGCTGGCCCCAGTGTCGCTGTCCTCACCGCTGCCTCCCGTTGCGATCGGGTGTGGTCGGACTCACATCATGCCCAGATTTCCGTCGCGCCCGCTGATCGCGGCCGCGGCCTGTGGACAACACTCCGGACTCCGGAATCGGGCAATGCCGCATATCGGTCATATTTACTCCTAGTCTGACATTGCGCTGGTCCGCCTTGTCCACAGGGCTTGCGCACTCGTCCCGGTCCGGCTATTGGGAGGACGGCCCACCGCCATGCCCGCAGATCTCGCTGTCATCGGTCTCGGCCACCTCGGCCTGCCCCTCGCCCAGGCCGCCGTCGCCGCCCGCATCGCGACCATCGGCTACGACCCCGCCCGCGCCGCCGACCTGGCGGGCGGCCGACTGCCCTGCGACGGCGCCGAGGGCACCCTCACCGCCGCCGACGTCCGCCGGATGCTCTCGGGGGGCTTCCGGCCGACCACCAACCCGGTCGAGCTCGGCCGGGTCCGTACCGCGGTCATCTGCGCCCCCACCCCCGCGGCCGCGGACCGCTCGCTCGACCTGACCCAGGTGGCCGACGCCGCCCGGGCCCTGGCCGCGCGCCTGCGCCCGCACACCACGGTCATCCTGGAGTCCCCCGCGTACCCGGGGACCACCGAGGAATTCCTCCGCCCGATCCTCGAACAGGGCTCGGGGCTCCGCGCGGGCCGCGACTTCCATCTCGCGTACTCCCCGGGCCGCCTCGACCCGGGCAACCGCCTGCACGGCTACGCGGGCACCCCCAAGGTGATCGGCGGTCTCACCCCGGCCTGCACGGAGTCGGCCGCCGCCTTCTACGGCCGCCTCACCGACAAGGTCGTACGCGCGCGTGGCCCCCGCGAGGCCGAGACCGTGCACCTCCTGGAGACCAACTACCGGCACGTGAACATGGCCCTGGTCAACGAAATGGCGGTGCTCTGCCACGACCTGGGCATCGACCTGTGGGACGTCATCCGCTGCGCGGAGACCAAACCCTTCGGCTTCCAGGCGTTCCGCCCCGGGCCCGGCGTCGGCGGCCACGGCGTCCCCCTGGACATCCCCGCCCCGTCCCGCGGCGCCCGCCCCCTGCGCATGGTCGAACTGGCCCAGCAGGTCAACGACCGCATGCCCCAGTACGTCATCCAGCGCTCGGCGACCCTCCTCAACGAACACGGGAAGTCCGCCCGCGGCGCCCGCGTCCTGCTCCTCGGCGTCACCTACAAGCCCGACCTCGCCGACCAGCAGGGCGCCCCCGCCCAGGAGGTGGCGACCCGCCTGATGGAGATGGGCGCGGCCGTCAGCTACCACGACCCCTACGTCCCGAACTGGAGCGTCCTCGGCCACCCCGTCCCGCGCGCCGACTCCCTCTACGAAGCGGCCGCCGACGCCGACCTCACGATCCTGCTCCAGCACCACCGCACGTACGACCTCCAGGGGCTCGCCGTGAAGGCCCAACTCCTCCTGGACACAAGGGGAGCGACCCCGGCGGGCGCCGCACACCGTCTGTAATCACCCGCGTTCCCCCTCGGGTGTCGGTTGCGACTGCTACTGTGCGGCCCTTCTGCCGCACATCAGTACGGCGCACACACCCCAGGGGGACCCGCATGACCCAGCCGCCACAGCCATCGGACGGCAACCCGTACGGCCAGCAGCAGCCGTACGCACCCCAGCAGCCGTACGGCCAGCAGCCTCCGCAGCAGCAACAGCCGTACGCCGCCTTCCCGCAGCAGCAGCCCCTGCACCAGGGCGGCTTCCCCGCCCCGCAGCCCCCGGCCCGCACGGGCAACGTCGGCCTGGGCATGGCCCTCGCCGTCGTCCTGCTGTTCGTCACGGCCGGCATCTACGGCGCCATCCTGAAGGCCGTGGAGCACGAGATCGGCTACGCCGCGATCGGCGTGGGCCTCATCATCGGATTCGCCGCGGGCAAGGTGGGCGGGCGGCACACCGCGATCCCGATCGTCGCCGCCGTGGCGGCCCTGATAGCCGTGTACCTGGGCCAGCTCACCGGGTACGCGATGGCCATCGGCGAGGGCTTCGACGTCTCGTTCCTGACCGTCTTCACCGACCACTTCGACCTGGTCAACGAGGTCTGGAAGCACGAGAAGGACGTCCTCACCTTCGTCTTCCTCGCCGTGGGCGGCGCCGCCGCGTTCTCCGCGGCCAAGAAGGCCGGGGACCAGTAGCCCCCGCGGAACACGCGAGGACGGCATACGCAAAAAGGGTTCGGGCCCACCGAAAGGTGGGCCCGAACCCTTTCCGCTCAAGCCGGGCGCGGCGTCGGCTCAGCGCTTGTGCTGCGAGTCCGCGACCGTGACCTCGACGCGCTGGAACTCCTTGAGCTCGCTGTAGCCCGTCGTCGCCATCGCGCGGCGCAGCGCACCGAAGAAGTTCATCGAACCGTCGGGGATGTGCGAGGGACCGGTGAGGATCTCCTCGGTCGTGCCGACCGTGCCCAGGTCGACCTTCTTGCCGCGCGGCACGTCCTCGTGGACGGCCTCCATGCCCCAGTGGTGGCCCTTGCCGGGCGCGTCCGTGGCGCGGGCCAGCGGGGAGCCCATCATCACGGAGTCGGCGCCGCACGCGATGGCCTTGGGCAGGTCGCCGGACCAGCCCACGCCGCCGTCGGCGATGACGTGCACGTAGCGGCCGCCGGACTCGTCCATGTAGTCGCGGCGGGCGGCCGCGACGTCGGCGACGGCGGTGGCCATCGGCACCTGGATGCCCAGGACGTTGCGCGTGGTGTGCGCGGCGCCGCCGCCGAAGCCGACCAGGACGCCCGCGGCGCCGGTGCGCATCAGGTGCAGGGCGGCGGTGTACGTGGCGCAGCCGCCGACGATGACCGGGACGTCCAGCTCGTAGATGAACTGCTTCAGGTTCAGCGGCTCAGCGGCGCCGGAGACGTGCTCGGCGGAGACCGTGGTGCCGCGGATCACGAAGATGTCGACGCCCGCGTCCACGACGGCCTTGGAGAACTCGGCGGTGCGCTGCGGGGAGAGCGCGGCGGCGGTGACGACACCCGAGTCGCGCACCTCCTTGATGCGCTGCCCGATGAGGTCGGCCTGGATGGGCGCGGAGTAGATCTCCTGGAGGCGCCGGGTCGCGTTCTCCGGGGCCAGCTCGGCGATCTCGTCGAGCAGCGGCTGCGGGTCCTCGTGCCGCGTCCAGAGGCCCTCGAGGTTCAGCACGCCGAGGCCGCCGAGCTCACCGATGCGGATGGCGGTCTGCGGCGAGACCACCGAGTCCATGGGAGCGGCCAGGAAGGGCAGCTCGAAGCGGTAGGCGTCGATCTGCCACGCGATCGAGACCTCCTTCGGGTCGCGGGTGCGCCGGCTCGGTACGACGGCGATGTCGTCGAAGGCGTACGCGCGGCGGCCGCGCTTGCCGCGCCCGATCTCGATCTCAGTCACGTTGTGGGGCCTTTCCCTCTTGGTCTGCCTGTCCAGTATCCCCGACACACGTGGAAGGGGCGGCCCCGGTGATCCGGGGCCGCCCCTTCCACGCGCGCGTGGAGCCTGGAGGCTACTTGCTGCGGCTGTAGTTCGGTGCCTCGACCGTCATCTGGATGTCGTGCGGGTGGCTCTCCTTGAGCCCCGCGGACGTGATGCGCACGAAGCGGCCGTTGGCCTGCAGGTCGGGGACGGTGCGTCCGCCGACGTAGAACATCGACTGGCGCAGACCGCCCACCAGCTGGTGGACGACGGCCGAGAGCGGGCCGCGGTAGGGGACCTGGCCCTCGATGCCCTCGGGCACCAGCTTCTCGTCGGAGGCGACGCCCTCCTGGAAGTAGCGGTCCTTGGAGAAGGAACGCTGGTCGCCGCGCGACTGCATGGCGCCGAGCGAGCCCATGCCGCGGTACGACTTGAACTGCTTGCCGTTGATGAAGAGCAGCTCTCCGGGGGACTCCTCGCAGCCTGCGAGCAGCGAGCCCAGCATGACCGTGTCGGCACCGGCGACGAGCGCCTTGGCGATGTCTCCGGAGTACTGCAGGCCACCGTCGCCGATGACCGGGACACCGGCCTCCTTGGCGGCGAGCGACGCTTCGTAGATGGCCGTCACCTGCGGCACGCCGATACCGGCGACGACACGCGTCGTACAGATGGAGCCGGGTCCGACGCCGACCTTGATGCCGTCGACACCGGAGTCGATGAGCGCCTTGGCGCCGTCACGCGTGGCGATGTTGCCGCCGATGACGTCGATGCCGGGGGCGTCGGACTTGATCTTGGCGACCATGTCGCCGACGAGCCGGGAGTGGCCGTGCGCGGTGTCGACGACGATGAAGTCGACACCCGCGGCGATCAGGGCCTGGGCGCGCTCGAACGCGTCGCCCGCGACACCGACGGCGGCGCCGACCAGCAGGCGCCCCTCCTGGTCCTTGGCCGCGTTCGGGTACTTCTCGGCCTTCACGAAGTCCTTGACCGTGATGAGGCCCTTGAGGACGCCCGCGTCGTCGACCAGCGGAAGCTTCTCGATCTTGTGGCGGCGCAGCAGCTCCATGGCGTCCACGCCGGAGATGCCGACCTTGCCGGTGACGAGCGGCATCGGCGTCATGACCTCGCGCACCTGGCGCGAGCGGTCCGACTCGAAGGCCATGTCACGGTTGGTGACGATGCCGAGCAGCTTGCCCGCCGCGTCGGTCACCGGGACGCCGCTGATCCGGAACTTCGCACAGATCGCGTCGGCCTCGGCCAGCGTCGCGTCCGGGTGCACCGTGATCGGGTCGGTGACCATGCCGGACTCGGAGCGCTTCACCAGGTCGACCTGGTTGGCCTGGTCGGCGATGGAGAGGTTGCGGTGCAGTACGCCGACGCCACCCTGCCGCGCCATGGCGATCGCCATGCGGGACTCGGTGACCTTGTCCATCGCGGCCGACAGCAGCGGGACGTTCACGCGCACGTTCTTCGAGATGAGCGAGGAAGTGTCGATCTGGTCGGGCGCCATGTCCGACGCGCCCGGCAGCAGCAGCACGTCGTCGTAGGTCAGCCCGAGTGTCGCGAATTTCTCGGGCACTCCGTCGACGTTTGCAGTCATGACACCTTCCCCAAATGGCCTTGATCGGTGCGGATGTCCATGCTAACGGGATCCGAGGGTGTCTCATTCCACGATCAAGATCATTCGTAAGCTTTGTACGTTCCTACGTCGCCGTCACTGCTCGGCGAGCGCCCGCAACCGGCTCAGGGCCCGGTGCTGGGCCACCCGCACCGCCCCGGGTGACATCCCCAACATCTGCCCGGTCTCCTCCGCCGTGAGCCCGACGGCGATCCTGAGCAGCAGCAGCTCCCGCTGGTTCTCCGGAAGGTTGGCGAGGAGCTTCTTGGCCCACTCCGCGTCACTGCTGAGCAGCGCGCGCTCCTCGGGGCCGAGAGAGTCGTCGGGCCGCTCCGGCATCTCGTCGGAGGGCACCGCGGTGGATCCGGGATGGCGCATCGCGGCGCGCTGCAGATCGGCCACCTTGTGGGCGGCGATCGCGAAGACGAACGCTTCGAAGGGGCGCCCCGTGTCCTTGTAGCGCGGCAGCGCGAGCAGCACCGCGACACACACTTCCTGCGCCAGGTCCTCCACGAAGTGCCGTGCGTCACCCGGCAGTCGGGACAGTCTCGTACGGCAGTAGCGCAGCGCCAGAGGGTGCACATGCGCCAGGAGATCGTGCGTGGCCTGCTCGTCACCCTCAACGGCGCGAAGGACGAGGGCACCGATCACCGTCGTCTTGTCATCGCGCATCGGTCCATGGTGCCTTGACGGCGACTGTTCCGTGGCACCGCGTCCGTAGTTGTGCACTGAAGCGTTATGAGCAGGTGCGCCGGAAGTCATCTCCTGCGCCCTCCCCTCCCGCTCGATCGACTCGTCCCCGAGGAACTCCACACCTCAAGGATGCGGCATCGGCGGCGAAGCGACAGCAATCGCTCCCGATGCGGGGGGCGACGGGCGTCCGTCACCCCGCCCACCAGACGGCGGGCGGGGATCGCCGTGCCCCCGCGGCGACACATCTAGCGGACCAGGCCCCAGCGGAAACCGAGCGCCACGGCGTGCGCCCGGTCCGAGGCGCCGAGCTTCTTGAAGAGCCGCCTGGCGTGCGTCTTCACGGTGTCCTCGGAGAGGAAGAGCTCGCGCCCGATCTCCGCGTTCGAGCGGCCGTGGCTCATGCCTTCGAGCACCTGGATCTCGCGCGCGGTGAGCGTGGGCGCGGCGCCCATCTCGGCCGAGCGCAGTCTGCGCGGGGCGAGGCGCCACGTCGGATCGGCGAGCGCCTGGGTCACCGTCGCCCGCAGTTCGGCGCGCGAGGCGTCCTTGTGCAGATAGCCGCGGGCACCGGCGGCGACCGCGAGCGCGACCCCGTCGAGGTCCTCGGCGACGGTGAGCATGATGATGCGCGCACCGGGGTCGGCGGAAAGCAGCCGCCGGACGGTCTCGACGCCGCCCAGACCGGGCATGCGTACGTCCATCAGAATCAGGTCCGAACGGTCGGCGCCCCAGCGGCGGAGGACTTCCTCGCCGTTGGCCGCCGTCGTCACGCGCTCGACGCCGGGCACGGTCGCGACCGCGCGGCGGAGCGCCTCTCGGGCAAGCGGGGAGTCGTCGCAGACGAGGACGGATGTCATGACTGTCCTCCGCGGCTCTCACAGCTGCTGCGCGTCACCTTGAGCCTCCAGGCTGGTACATATTCGTCACCTGTGCGGTTGACGCTCTCGGACACCTGCCCGAGCGCTTGTTCTTTCAACCGCCTCGCACTCTCAACGACGGTCACCCGAAAGAGTTACGGGGCGGTCAGCCATCTTCGGCACTCTACGTGAGGGCGCGGACACAGCGCAGACAGCGCAAGAGACCCTCAACCTTTCATCACAAGCTATGCCCCATTTAGCGCCTTTTCTTCCCTTTTCCTGGTGTCTGTGGCTAGATTCGCAATGAGTCATATTTTCATCTCCTTAGACAGTAGATGTACGGTCATGGGCACCGTATCCGCGTCAGAACGGCTTCAAGGGGACCAGCAATGGCAGATTTCTCCCGCCTTCCCGGACCGAACGCAGATCTGTGGGACTGGCAGCTCCTCGCGGCCTGCCGCGGGGTCGACAGCTCGCTCTTCTTCCACCCGGAGGGCGAGCGGGGAGCGGCGCGCAGCGCACGCGAGAACTCCGCCAAGGAGGTCTGCATGCGGTGCCCGGTGCGCGCGGAGTGCGCCGCTCACGCACTCGCGGTGCGCGAGCCGTACGGCGTATGGGGCGGCCTTACCGAAGATGAGCGCGAAGAGCTGATGGGGCGCGCCCGCAATCGCCTGGTCACGGCATCGGCCGCGACGGCCGCCGCCGCGTCACACCGCTGAAGGAACGTTTCCTCTCTGACCACGTCGAACGCGCCCGTGCGCGTCCTGACACGCCCCGGCCACGTACGAACGATCAGCGGGCAGCGGCCCGCGCGAGGTGGTCCAGGGTGGCGGCGACGGCCGGCACCTGGGCCAGATCGGGCAGCGTGAGCGCGACGATCTCGCGCTGCACGGCCGGCTCGACCGTCACGGCGCGGGCACCCTTGGGGCGCACCGACTCGATGGCGAGCTCGGGCAGCACCGCGACCCCGAGGCCCGCGCCGACCAGGCCGATCACCGCCGGATAGTCGTCGGTCGCGAAGTCGATGCGGGGCACGAAGCCCGCACCCTCGCAGACCTCCACCAGCTGCCTGCGGCAGCGCGGGCAACCCGCGATCCACGACTCGTCGGCGAACTCGCCGATCGTGACCGAATCCGCCGCGGCGAGCCGGTGCCCCTCGGGCACGAGTCCGACGAGCCGGTCCGCGAGCAGGGGGCGCACGACGAGGTCGTCCCACTCCTCGGCGGCGGCCGCCCCCTCGTACCGGAAGGCGAGGGCCACGTCGCAGTCGCCCTCGCGCAGCATCTCGACGGAGCGCGGCGGTTCGGCCTCCACGAGGGAGACGCGCGTGCCGGGATGGGCCGCGCGCAGGGCCGCGAGGGCGCCGGGCACGAGCGTCGAGCTGCCGCTGGGGAAGGAGACGAGCCGGACGCGGCCCGCGCGCAGGCCCGCGATGGCGGCGACCTCCTCCTCCGCGGCCGTCAGCCCGGCGAGGATGCCCGCGGCGTGCCTGACCAGGGCCTCACCGGCCTGCGTCAGACGCATCTCGCGGCCGGTGCGGATCAGCAGCGGGGTGCCCGCCGAGGATTCGAGGGCCTTCATCTGCTGGCTCACGGCGGGCTGGGTGCAGCCGAGCTCGCGGGCCGCCGCCGAGAAGGAGCCGGTGGCGGCCACGGCGCGCAGGACACGGAGATGACGGGCCTCGATCATGGTTTGAGCATAAGCGACGCTTGGATATGTCGCGAAATATTGCATCGCGGCTTTGAGGGATGCTCGCCTAGCCTTCCTTTCATGAAGCTCCTCTCGGTAAATCTGGGCCGCCACACCGTCGTCGAATACACCGACTCCCCCTCCGGCGGCACGGGCATCGACAAACGGCCGACGGAAGGCCCGGTCCTGGTGACGGCGCCAGGAGAGAAAGGGGTCGGCGGCAGCGGTCTCGCCGGCGACGACATCGGCGACCTGCGCCACCACGGCGGCAACGACCAGGCGGTGTACGCCTTCGCCCGCGAGGACCTCGACACGTGGCAGGACCTCGTCGGACGTCCCCTGCCCAACGGCGTGTTCGGCGAGAACCTCACCACTTCCGGGATCGATGTGAGCGGCGCGCGGATCGGCGAGCGCTGGCGGATCGGCTCCGGACCGCTGCTCGAAGTGACGAGCGGCCGCATCCCCTGCCGTACGTTCCAGGGGCACGTCGGCGAGAAGGGGTGGGTGAAGCGGTTCACTCAGCAGGGCATCCCCGGGGCGTATCTGCGGGTGCTCGAACCGGGCGAGATCCGGGCGGGCGATCCGATCGAGATCGTGCACCGGCCCGCTCACGAGATCACCGTCGCCCTCCAGTTCCGGGCCGTCACCACGGAGAGGTCGCTGCTGCCGCGGCTGCTGGAAGCCGGTGACGCGCTGCACCCCGAGGCGATCGAGGACGCCCACGCGTATCTCGCGAAGTACGGCGATCACTAGCCTTACGCCATGACTACGGCTCTGATTACGGGATCGACCGCCGGCATCGGCGCCGCCTTCGCGCGGCGCCTCGCCGGTGACGGACACAACCTCGTGCTGGTGGCGCGCGACACCAAGCGGCTGCAGGAACAGGCGACCGAGCTGCACGACCGGCACGGCATCGAGGCGGAGGTACTGACGGCCGACCTCTCCACCGACAAGGGCATCGAGCTCGTGGAGGAGCGCCTCTCGCGCCCCAGGGAACCCGTCGACCTCTTGATCAACAACGCGGGTTTCGGCAACAAGGGCCGGTACCTGGACGTCCCGATGAGCGACGAGCTGACCATGCTCAAGGTGCACTGCGAGGCGGTGCTCCGGCTGACGTCGGCGGCGGTGAAGTCGATGCGGGAGCGGGGCAGGGGCGGCGTCGTCAACGTCGCGTCGGTGGCGGCGTTCGTGCCGCGCGGGACGTACGGCGCGTCCAAGGCGTGGATCGCGCAGTTCACCCAGGGCGCGGCGAAGGACCTGGCGGGCTCGGGGGTACGGCTGATGGCGCTGTGCCCCGGTCTCGTACGGACCGAGTTCCACGAGCGCGCCGGAATGGGCACGTCCAACATCCCCAAGTGGATGTGGCTCGACGCGGACAAGCTGGTCGCCGCGGCCCTGTCCGACCTGGCCCGCGGCAAGTCCCTGTCCATCCCCGACCCGCGCTACAAGGCGCTGATGGGCGTGGCGAAGGTGACGCCTCGGTCACTCCTTGGCGGGATCACGTCACGTACTGGGCGGAAGTACGGGCCGCGGTAGGCCCCGCGAGGTCGGCACCGCGTCTGCCGGGTCGCCGCTCGTCGCCGGGCGCGGGTTTCGTCCTGGCTGGTCGCGCAGTTCCCCGCGCCCCTGACGGGGCGCCCCGTCAGGGG